>DATMEI010000190.1:0-2823 GCA_035556995.1 Streptomyces sp. | reverse complement strand
CCTCGCTGTGCGTGAGGGGAGCTGAGAGCTTGCCCACACGGCCTGCCGTGCCGCGAGCGGTTCCGAGTCCCCTTGCGGGAGGGCATCGTTCCAGGTCGAAGGGGGTAAAGCTGCCCTTCTGGGCAAAACCGCGCCGATCATCACGGCACAGGCACCCGCGTCACCCCGTGTGCAACGCTTCGGCGTGGCGTGAGCCCGGCGCCCGGGAAACCGGCGACAGCGCGCGGCAGCGGTCACGCATCAGCAAGGACGACAGCAGAGCCACACGGCAGGACTGAGGTAAGCGACGATGGCGGACGACAGCACGGACGGGCAGGCCGAGGAGGCCTCCGGCCGCTCCCTCGGCGGCCTCCGCCCGAGCGGCCGCCGTCGTAAGCCGCTCGACCGCCGGCGCCGGATCCTCAAGGCGACCGCCTGGACGGCCGGGGCGGCGCTGGTCCTCGGTGGCTCCGGGCTCGGCTTCGCCTACTTCAAGCTGAACGGCAACATCTCCGGCGTGGACATCAACGCCAAGCTCGGCAAGGACCGGCCGGACAACACCCCGAACGGATCGATGGACATACTCGTCCTCGGCTCCGACACCCGCTCCGGCTCCAACGCCAAATACGGCAAGGGCCAGGCCGGCGCACGCTCCGACACCGCGATGATCGTGCACATCAACAAGAAGCACGACAAGGCGAGCGTGGTCTCGATACCGCGCGACACCATCGTCGAACGGCCCGGCTGCATCAAGGACGACGGCAGCGGCAAGGCACCCGCGCAGAAGGCGATGTTCAACTCCGCGTACGAGACGGGCGGCCCGGCCTGCGCCGTCAAGACTGTCGAGTCCATGTCCGGCGTACGGATGGACCACTACGTCGAGGTCGACTTCTCAGGCTTCAAGAAGCTGATCGACGACCTCGGCGGTGTCGAGGTCACCACCAAGAAGCCGATCAAGGACAAGGACAGCCACCTCGACCTCGCGACCGGCACGCACACCCTCGCCGGTGAGCAGGCGCTCGGCCTCGTCCGTACGCGCCACGCAGTCGGCGACGGCAGCGACCTGGGCCGTATCCAGCTCCAGCAGGCGTTCGTGAAGGCGCTGATGGACCAGGTCAACGAAGTCGGGGTGTTCAGCAGCCCGAAGAAGCTCTACGACCTCGCGGACAGCGCGACCTCCGCCGTCACCACCGACTCCGAGCTGGACTCGGTCGGCGATCTGGCGGGAATGACGAAGATGCTCAAGGGCATCAAGTCCGACGACATCAACATGTCGACGTTGCCGGTGACGTACGACCCGGCGGACCCGAACCGCGTCGTGCCGATGGAGTCCAAGGCGAAGAAGATGTGGTCGGCGATCAAGCGTGACGCGGTGATACCTAAGTCCGCGACGAAGGGCTCGGCGGGCGACCAGACCGACATCGGCGGTGTCCTCCGCTAGTCGCTCCCCGGAGCACGGTGCGGCCTTGGCCGTACGCGCCCGCCCTGGCGCCGGGAGCGGAATATTCTCCGCCCGCCCCCGGTTTTGGGAGGTACGGCCAGTGATGGCAGACTGGACCGTCGGCCCCGGTTCACGGAAGACAACCCGTCCTCCGACCCGGCGCCCTCCCGAAACTAGGAGACACCCTTGAAGCGCGACATCCACCCGGAGTACGTCGAGACCCAGGTCAGCTGCACCTGTGGCAACTCCTTCACCACCCGTAGCACCGTGAGCGGCGGCCAGATCCGTGCCGACATGTGCTCCGCGTGCCACCCCTTCTACACCGGCAAGCAGAAGATCCTCGACACCGGAGGCCGTGTGGCCCGTTTCGAGGCCCGCTTCGGCAAGGGCTCCGGTTCCGCCAAGAAGTAGCAACACTCGAGCGCCGGTCCTCGGCACGCCGTCCACTTCGGGCGCGTCCGGACCGGCGCTCTTTTGCGCTGCCTGGCACTTTCTTCTTCCACGTAAGGGACAAACGATGTTCGAGGCGGTCGAGGAACTGATCGGCGAGCACGCCGAGCTGGAGAAGCAGCTCGCCGATCCGGCGATCCACGCCGACCAGGCGCGCGCCCGCAAGCTCAACAAGCGGTACGCCGAGCTCACGCCCGTCATCGCCGCGTACCGCTCGTGGAAGCAGGCCGGGGAGGACATCGCGACCGCTCGCGAACTCGCCGTCGACGACCCCGACTTCGTCGCCGAGGTGAAGGAACTCGAGGCGCACCGCGAGGAGTTGACGGAGAGGCTGCGGCTGCTGCTCGTCCCGCGGGACACCGCCGACGACAAGGACGTCATCCTCGAGATCAAGGCGGGAGAGGGCGGCGACGAGTCGGCTCTCTTCGCCGGCGACCTGCTGCGGATGTATCTGCGCTATGCCGAGCGCGTCGGCTGGAAGACGGAGCTGATCCAGGCCACGGAGTCCGATCTGGGCGGCTACAAGGACGTACAGGTGGCCGTGAAGACCAAGGGCGGTTCCGGGGCCACCGAACCCGGCCAGGGTGTCTGGGCGCGACTGAAGTACGAGGGCGGCGTGCACCGTGTGCAGCGGGTGCCCGCGACCGAGTCACAGGGCCGCATCCACACCTCCGCCGCCGGTGTCCTCGTCCTTCCCGAGGCCGAGGACGTCGACGTCGAGATCAGCGCCAACGACCTGCGCATCGACGTCTACCGCTCCTCGGGACCCGGCGGCCAGTCGGTCAACACCACCGACTCCGCGGTGCGCATCACGCACGAACCCACCGGCATCGTCGTCTCCTGCCAGAACGAGAAGAGCCAGCTGCAGAACAAGGAGCAGGCGCTCCGCATCCTGCGCGCGAGGCTGCTGGCCGCCGCCCAGGAGGAGGCGGACCAGGAGGCGTCGGACGCCC
>DATMEI010000189.1:0-8617 GCA_035556995.1 Streptomyces sp. | reverse complement strand
GTCCAGCGTGACGCCGGAATCCCGGCAGGGCCGCGTCGGCGGCGATCCCCGTGACGTCGGCGCGAAGATCTTCAAGGGGCAGGCGTTCGACACCTGCCACACACCGTCCTCGTCCGTCATGCGGGCCTGGTACGGCACCTCCCCGTTCGGCGCCGTGGGTGTCTACATCGGCGGACGGGCACGCGCCTGCCCCAACGAGCCGAATCTCACCGGCGACTGGGTGCGGACCGTCGACAGGACCGGCTGGAAGCTGCTCCCCGTCTACGTCGGCTCGCAGTCGCCGTGCGTCCGCGCCCAGAACAAGCGCAGGCACGCCATGAGCCACAACCTGCCCGCGCAGAGAGGCGCCACGGAGGGCCGCGACGCCGTGCAGCAGGCGAAGAAGCTGCGGATGGGGAAGCACAGCGCCATCTACCTGGACATGGAGTCGTACGACAACTCCGACACCAAGTGCGCGGCCACCACCCTCCACTTCATCCAGGGCTGGAACCGCGCCGTCCGGAAAGCGGGCTACATCCCCGGCTTCTACAGCAGCGCCGACTCCGGCATCGAGCACATGGAAGGCGCACGCAAGGCGGGCAGGAAGGACTTGCCGCACATGCTGTGGTTCGCCCGCTGGAGAGTGCCGGCGTCGTTGAACAACGAGAACTACCTCGACAAGAAGGCCTGGCAGCCGCACCGGCGGATCCACCAGTACGACGGCAATGTGAAGCGCACCTACGGCGGCCACACGCTGAACATCGACCGCAACCTCATGGACGCTCCGGTCGCCGTCGTCAGATGACGGCCCACCAGCCCTCTGTTCTCTGACCGTCGAGCGCCCCGGTACATCCCGGGGCGCAGACCCCGTACACGCGCCCCTGAGGCACCCTGATCCCTGCGGCGTACCGTGTCCACCCTACGGAGGTGCACGCGTCACCGCCTCTCCGCCCAGAGGCGGAGGTGCCTTCGCGACCTTCGGGCGATCCGCGCGACCCCGTCCGCTTCTAGCGTTGAGCCATGACCACGCCTGGGACTGTCCGGCCTGCCGGGAACGCCTCTTCGACTGGGACGCCACTGACGTTCACGTCGTACGTGCGGGCGCGCGGTCCGGTGCTTCTGCGCACCGCCCGCTCGCTCACAGCCAATCCGTGTGATGCGGAAGATCTGCTTCAGACAGCTCTCACCAAGACCTTTCTGGCCTGGGAGCGCATCGAGGACCACCGCGCCCTTGACGGCTACGTACGCAAGGCACTGCTCAACACCCGCACGTCACAGTGGCGCAAGCGCAGGGTCGACGAGTTCGCCTGCGACGAGCTGCCCGAACCGGAGCCGCAGCAGGGACCCGATCCCGCCGAGGCTCAGGCGGTCCGTGACGCGATGTGGCACGCCATACTCAAGCTGCCGGCGCGCCAGCGCGCCATGGTGGTGCTGCGTTACTACGAGGACCTGAGCGAAGTGCGGACGGCCGAAGTGCTGGGGGTGTCGGTCGGCACGGTCAAGAGCGCCGTCTCACGGGCGCTGGTGAAGCTCCGCGAGGACCCGCAGCTCATGAGCGACGTACTGGGGGAGCCGGCGGAAGAGGAACTCGCCGCTGCCTGAGGCCCCGCGCTGTTCCGCCGGGACCTGATTCAGGATGCGCGGAAAAGGGACGCTAAAATTCCGCTTATCCGCACCGGAATAACCATGCTTCATCAGTGAATGCGGAATTAAGCATTCACTGATACGGCGCATGGGCTTTCGGTATGTTCGAATACAGGCCCGTGAAATGGCTGGTCGACGCGGGGTGCGGCTGAAAAGCGGGGGTTGACCGCAGAATGCCGACAGCGTTGAATCGCTCTTGGCCGCAGAAAGACAGCGAAGTCGCTCTCCGATAAATGGAGTTCATTCTTCCGTGTGGCCGAGGATTGTCGTGTCGCAGTCAACAAAGGGGAACTGTATGAAGCGCGCAATCGCCGCAGCCGTGGGAATCGCCGCACTCTGCGTGGGAGGAGTGCTGGCCGCACCGGCCGCCACCGCCGCGACAAATGACGGCGCTGTCGCCTCCGATGCATCCGCCGCCGCAGCGAAGCTCTACGTCTATCGCCACGACAGCTACAAGGGCGGGTACTACGGGTTCGCCAAGAGCGACAGGGACTTCCGCAACAACACTTGGACAGGCGCCGCCAACAGCGTCCACAACGGCGCAAGCTCGATGAAGAACAAGACTTCCCGAGCCGCCGTCATGTACGACGGCCCCGGCTACACCGGCCGCACGTACTACGCCAAGCCGCGCTCGTCCGACTCCGACCTCACCAACAACGGGTTCGACAACCGGGCGAGCTCGCTGAAGTTCCGCTAGCAGCAGTCACGCGTCGGGGGTGCCGAAGTGCACGTCGGCACCCCCGACGCAGCACCGGGAGGGGAGCCCGTGTCACGCCGCACGATCACGGCTGTCTCATTGCTGTTTCTCGCAGTTGCCTGCAGCAACCCGGATCAGGGGGACCGGGGGGGTGCGGCAGCACCCCGCATTCCGAAGGCGACCGCGGAAGCCCGGGGGATCGTCCTGCCTTTCGACGAATATGTGCTGTCGCTGAAGGAGCACTACACCGTCTCGACCGCTTCTGATCTGCTCGTCGAGAAGTGCATGCGGAAGCGTGGCCACGACTGGAAGAGAATCGACCGCCCGTCCGATGCGACCGAGGTGAAGAACCGCCGCAGATACGGCGTGATCGAACCGGCTGTGGCGAAGAGTTTCGGTTATCACGCGCCGGACGAAATGATGAATCCGTACGATGTGCCGAAGCGGGAAGCTGCCCGTGAGAGCAAATTGCCCGCAGACGCGAAAGCTGCGGCGCTCTCTTCGGCCGATGGCTGCGTCCTGAAAGCGGAGGAGCGCCTTTCGGGTGGCCGGGAGCCGGACTACGACAAGCTCAGTGAGTTCGATGCGCGCATATTCGAGGAGTCCAAGAAGACTCCCGAGGTCGACAGGGCCATGAAGTCCTGGCGCACCTGTATGCGTAAGCAGGGGTTCGGCTACGACGAGCCGGACGAGGCCGTCCGTGACTCACGGTGGTGGTCGGACAAGTCCGCCGGTGCGACGCCTCGGGAGAAGGCCACGGCGTCGGCCGACGTCCGGTGCAAGAAGCAGGCCCGCCTCGTGCGCCTCAGGTACTCGGCTGAGAAGAAGCTCGAGAAGGCGCACATCAAGGCGAACCCTGCCTTCTACCGTGAGCTCACGTCGGCGAAGAAGGAGAACCTGCGGCATGCCCGGAGCGTCATCAGCCGACGATGACGCTCCCGCCCCGGGGGTGGGCGTGGTCGCCGACGGTCCCATCGGATCGCGCGCCGGCCGCGCCCCGGCTCCGTCGTCACGCGGCACCTCACAGCGGTGTCGCGGAGCGATGTGTGTGCGGCGTCGCCCCGCCCGCCTCGAAGATGTCTCCTCGGACTAGTGACATACCAAGCGGTATGCGTCCAGAATCGCAGCACACCCGTACTCGTCCGTAACTCGGGAGGCTCCCGGTGCTCAGCACAATGCAGGACGTACCACTGCTCGTTTCGCGCATCCTGCGTCACGGTTCGACCGTTCATGCCACGTCCCAGATCACCACGTGGACCGGCGAGGGCGCGCCGCGGCGGCAGAGCTTCGGGGAGACAGGCGTACGCGCCGCCCAGCTCGCACACGCACTGCGGGAAGAACTGGGGGTCGCACAGGACGACCGGGTGGCGACCCTCATGTGGAACAACGCCGAGCATGTGGAGGCGTACTTCGCCGTCCCCTCCATGGGCGCCGTCCTGCACACCCTCAATCTCCGGCTGCCCACCGACCAGCTCGTGTGGATCGTCAACCACGCGGCGGACCGGGTCGTCCTGGTCAACGGTTCGCTGTTGCCGCTGCTCGCCCCGCTGCTGCCCAGTCTGGATTCGGTCGAGCACATCGTGGTCGTGGGCCCCGGTGACACCTCCGTACTGGAGGGCTGCCGTCCGGTCGTGCACGAATACGAGTCGCTGCTGGAGGGGCGGCCCGCCGGCTACGACTGGCCCGAGCTGGACGAACGCCGGGCCGCGGCCATGTGCTACACCTCCGGGACGACCGGCGACCCCAAGGGCGTGGTCTACTCCCACCGCTCGATGTATCTGCACAGCATGCAGGTCAACATGACCCAGTCGATGGGCCTCACGGACGCCGACACCACGCTCCCCGTCGTGCCGATGTTCCACGTCAACGCCTGGGGCCTGCCGCACGCGACCTTCATGACCGGCGTGAACATGCTGATGCCCGACCGCTTCCTCCAGCCCGAACCGGTCGCCGACATGATCGACTCCGAGCGCCCCACGCACGCGGCGGCGGTGCCCACCATCTGGCAGGGGCTGCTGGACGAACTGGCCCGGAAGCCACGGGACATATCCTGCCTGCGTCAGGTCACCATCGGCGGTTCAGCTTGTCCGCCCGCGATGATGCGCACCTTCGAGGAGGACCACGGCGTACGCGTCTGCCAGGCGTGGGGCATGACGGAGACCTCGCCGCTGGGCACCTTCGCCCACCCGCCGGCCGGGCTCAGCCCCGAGGAGGAATGGCCGTACCGCATCAGTCAGGGCCGCTTCCCCGCATCGGTCGAGGCACGGCTCGCGGCACCGGACGGCTCCTTCGCGCCGTGGGACGGGGAGTCGCCCGGCGAGCTGGAGGTGCGAGGCCCGTGGATCGCCGCCGCCTACTACGGCGGTGCGGCGGGTGAACCGCTGCGCCCGGAGGACAAGTTCAGCCAGGACGGCTGGCTGCGTACCGGCGATGTCGGCGTGGTCACCCCCGACGGCTATCTGACCCTCACCGACCGTGCCAAGGACGTCATCAAGTCCGGCGGTGAATGGATCTCTTCGGTCGCGCTGGAGAACGCCCTGATGGCACACGAGGACGTCGCCGAGGCGGCGGTGGTGGCGGTGCCGGACGAGAGGTGGGGCGAACGGCCGCTGGCCACTGTCGTCCTGAAGGAGGACGCGGGAGACGTGGGGTACGAGGAACTGCGGGCCTTCCTCGCCGAGCGCATCGCCCGCTGGCAGCTGCCGGAGCGTTGGGCGATCGTGCCCGCCGTGCCCAAGACGAGCGTGGGCAAGTTCGACAAGAAGGTGCTGCGCGTGCAGTACGCCGAGGGGAAGCTGGACGTCACGAAGCTGTGAGGTGAGAAGCCCGGAGGGGAGCGGGGCGGGGCGTACGGAGCCGATCCGTACGCCCCGCCCCGCCGTTTCAAGCTCCTGCCTGCCGCTGTGCCCGCCCGCACCGTGCGCGATCAACGGGGATCAACGCGCGGAGACCAACTCCAGGCAGATGAACGTCAGTTGGCGCCGATCTTCGTCAGCAGGTCGACGATACGGTGCTGCACCTCGTCGTCCGTGGAGCGCTCCGCGAGGAAGAGGACTGTCTCGCCGGTCGTCAGCCGGGGCAGCTCCGCCGGGTTCATGCCGGCAGAGGTGTAGATGACGAACGGCGTGCGGGTCAGCAGCCCGTGCACCCGAAGCCAGTCGATGATCCCCGCCTGACGGCTGCGTACCTGCATCAGGTCCATCACGACCAGGTTGGGACGCATCTGAGCCGCCACGTTCACCGCCTCCGTGTCCGTCGGGGCGTGAGCGACCTGCATGCCGCGCCGTTCCAGCGACGCCACGAGCGCGCCCGCGATCGGAGGCCGCTCCTCTATGAGCAGTACGCGCGGCGGGTGCTGCTCGCTGTCGCGCGGGGCGAGAGCCTTGAGGAGCACCGCCGGGTCGGCACCGTACGCCGCCTCGCGGGTCGCCTGCCCGAGCCCTGCCGTGACCAGCACAGGCACTTCCGCGGCGACCGCCGCCGTACGCAGCGACTGGAGCGCGGTGCGGGTGATCGGGCCGGTGAGCGGGTCCACGAAGAGCGCGGCGGGATAGGCCGCGATCTGTGCGTCGACCTCCTCGCGCGAGTGCACGAGGACGGGGCGGTAGCCGCGGTCGGAGAGCGCCTGCTGAGTGGAGACGTCCGGCTCGGGCCAGACGAGCAGACGGCGCGGGTTGTCCAGGGGCTCCGGTGGCAGTTCGTCGTCGAGGGCCTGCGGCGGCACGGGCACTCCGCGTCCGTCACTCACCTCGACGGGACTGTTCGGACCGTCCAGCGGCTCGGGACCCTCGCCCGAGCCCGCAGCCGGTGCCTCGATCGTGAACTCGCGGGCCGGGGTCGAAACCGCCGGTCCGGGCTGCTGGGGCGCGGCACCCGGCTGTTGCTGCTGCGGTGCGCCGGGCCCGCCGCCCTCCTGCGGGGGCGCCGCGAGCCTGCGGCGCCTGCCGGAACCGGGACTCGACGGAGTGGACGGTATGGCTGTCGGCGGTGCGGACGTCGCCACGGGAGCAGGCACGGGCGTGACGGACTGGCCGAAGGAATGCTGCCCGGTCTGTTCGCTGCCGCCGTGGGTGAAGGGCACGCCCTGACCGAGCGTCCGTACCTGATGGTGCCCGGTCTCGTACGGGGACAGTCCGCCGTCGGGGAAGTTCGGAGCACCCGGCATCGGCAGGCCCTGCGACTGCGGCTGCGAGGCGTCCTGCGGCAGCGGACCACCGCCGAGGATCGGGCTGGCGGCGACCACCGAGAGGTCCACAGGCTGTGGTTCGGGCTGCGGTTCGGGGGCTTGCTCGGCCTCCGGCACGGGCGTGGCCTGCTGGGGCTGGGGCTGGGGCTGTGGTTGTGGCTGGGGCTGGGGCTGCGCACCGTTCTGTGCGACGGCCGCCGTATCGGGGGCCGGCTGGGCGGGCGGTGCGGCCTCGTTGCCGGTGCCGCTCACGGCACTCGCACTGTTCGCACTGTTCGCACCGTTCGTGCCGGATGCGCCGGCCGTCTGAGCCGGCTGTCCCGGCGGCAACGCGAAGGGTCCCGCCTGCTGCTGCGCCGCCTGCTGCTCCGGCTGCGACTGTCCGGGCTGTGGCTGACCGGGCGGCGCGGCGAACTGGACGCCCTGCGGGACCGCTTCACCCTCGGGCTGGGCGGCCTGGCCCTGCCCGTCGGACTGCGCCTGGGCACGCGCGAGACGGCGGGCCCTGCGCCCCCCGGAACCGCCTGCCGTACCGGCCGGGTTCCCGTCGGTGTCTGCTGCCGGCTCCCCTTCGCCCGCGGCGGCACCGGCCGGGCCGGCCTGCGCGGGCTGTGCCTGTCCGGGCGGTACCTGCACGGGGCGCCGCGCACGGCGTCCCGTGCCTGGCTGCGCCTCAGCGGGCGACTGCTGTTCGGCTGCCGCCGCGCCGGAATCCGCTCCCTGCACCTGATCCGCACCCGCGTCCTGAACGCCGGCGCCGTCCGTACCCGTCTGCACAGGTGGTGCGAGCGCACGCCGCGCCCGCCGGCCCGCACCCCCCTGCTGCGGCACCGCCACAGCGGCCTCCTGGCCCGGACCCATGTCCCCGCCCGCAGCGGGCAGCTCCAGAGCGCCGCCCTGAACACCGGCCGCCTGCGCGGCGGCTGCCTGCTCCTGCTCCTCCTCGGCGGGGTTCGGACGGCCCCGGCGACGGCCGGACGGATGACCGCCCTGCTCCTCAGCAGCCTGCACGGCGACTGCCTGCTGCTGTGCCTGTTGCGGATGCTGTACCTGCTGCACCTGCTGCGCCTGGAACTGGTCCGGGATGCCGGCGGCAGGCGCACTGCCTGAGACGTCACCCGTACCGGTCCACGCCCCGGCAGCCGCGAGTTCGGCTCCCGCCATCGGCCCCTCCGTGCCGCGCACGGGCTGCGCGGGCACGGGCATCACTGTCGTCTCGTTCTCACGCGCCTCGCGCACTGGCGGAGACGCCCCGTTGCTGCCGCTGCCGCCACCGCTGCCGCCACCGCTCGCATCGCCGGCACTTTCGGCGCCGGAGGTCCCCGCGTCGGAGCCGCCGCCCGCGCCGTCCGCCGAGACCGGCACCTCGAGTACGTACGCGTTGCCCCCGGCACCCGGCACTTCGTGCGTCTGCAGCACACCGCCGTGCTGCCGCACGATCCCCCGGACGATCGGCTCGTGCACGGGATTGCCACCGCTGTAGGGCCCGCGCACCTCGATCCGCACCACGTCGCCCCGCTGCGCCGCCGCGACGACGATCGTCGAGTCGAGGCCCGGCGTGACCACAGGGGTGTTGCCGGTCGCGTCAACACCCGCGACGTCCGCGATCAAGTGCGCCAGTGCCGTCGCCAGTTGCCCGCCGTCGACCTCGGCCTCTATCGGCGGTGCGTGGACCGCGAACTGCGCGCGTCCCGGGCCGATCAGCTCCACCGCGCCTTCGACGCCGTTCGCCACGACCCCGTCCATGGAAATCGTTTCGCGGCGCAGCTTCTCCCGCCCCGAGTCCAGGCGCTGGTAGCCGAGCACGTTGTCGACGAGCGTCGTCATACGCGCATAGCCCGCCGCCAGGTGGTGCAGGATCTGGTTGGCCTCGGGCCACAGCTGTCCCGCGGGGTCGGCGGCCAGACCGGTCAGCTCGTCCCGCAGCTGGTCCAGCGGCCCGCGAAGCGACTCCTGCAGCACGGCCAGCAGCTGCTCGTGCCGTCCGGCGAGCGACTCGTAGGCGCGGCGGTCGCTGAAGGTCACCACTGCGCCCACCAGCTGCTCGCCGTCGCGCACGGGCGCCGTCGTGATGTCGACGGGCACCGACTGCCCGTCCTTCGCCCACAGCA
>DATMEI010000188.1:0-4898 GCA_035556995.1 Streptomyces sp. | reverse complement strand
CTGGGGCGGGGGCTGTCGAACGCCGAGATCTCGATGCGGCTGACCATGGCGGAGGCGACTGTCAAGACACATGTCAGCCGGCTGCTGGCCAAGCTGGGCCTGCGCAGCCGCACCCAAGCCGCCGTACTGGCACAGGAGTCGGGCATCGTCGGAGGCTGAGCGTGCCGTGAGGGCCACCCGCGCGCGGGCCCGTACACGGCTGGGCGGACAATCGCTCTCATGCACGATGGGACATCCGAGGTGGGAAGCGACCTGCCATGGTGGGGGTGATCGCGGGTTTCGCGGTCATCACGTGCATCATCGCCACCGGTTACGTCCTCGGCCGTCATGGACTGCTCGGGAGCAACGGGCCCGAGGTCCTCACCAAGCTCGCCTTCCATGTGGCCACCCCGGCGCTGCTGTTCGAGACCATGGCCGGGGCGGACCTCACCGTGCTGGCCTCCGGTCCACTGCTGATCACGGCGCTCAGCACCTTCGCCATGGCGGGCCTCTACGTGGCGGTGGCCGCGGTCAGGCGGTGGCCGCCGGCTGACGCCACCGTCGGCGCCATGTGCGCCAGTTACGTCAACGCGGGCAACCTCGGCATCCCCATCGCCGCCTACGTTCTGGGGGACGCGTCACTGGTCGCCCCCGTCATCCTCTTCCAGCAACTCGTGGTTTCGCCGGTCGCGCTCACCGCACTCGATGTGTTCTCCGCGGAAACCGGGCGCCGCAAAGGCGGCATCCTGCGACGGCTGACGACTCCCTTCCGCAACCCGGTGGTGATCGGCTCCCTGACGGGCGTCGCGGTGGCCGCCACCGGACAGCACCTGCCGGCTCCCGTGCTCGAACCGTTCCACCTGGTGGGAGCGATGTCGGTGCCGGCGGTGCTGCTCGCCTTCGGGATGTCCCTGCGCGGCAGCGCCGTACTCTCCCGTGAACACGAACGGCTTCCGGTCCTGCTGGCCGTGGTCTGCAAGTCGGTGGGGCAGCCGCTGGTGGCGTGGGCGCTGGGGGCGGGCGTCTTCGGACTCCCGCCCGCCGCACTGTTCGCCGTGGTGGTGACCTCGGCGCTCCCCTCGGCGCAGAACCTGTTCACCTACGCCACGCGCTACGGGGCCGGCATGCGGCTGGCCCGCGAGTCCATCCTTCTCTCCACGCTGGCGGCTGCGCCCGTCCTGGTCCTCATCGCCGCCGTCCTCGGCTGACGACTCGACCGGCGCGGCCACGGATTCATGCCGCCGCCTCACGCAGGGCCGCCAACCCTGCCGCGATGACGGGATGTTCCGTACTGCCCCGCCGCACGCACGCGACGATGCGCCGGGAAGGTGCAGGCTCACCCCGCAACGGCACACGCACCACGCGGTGCCCGGCAGGCACCGGCACCATGCGCGGCAGCAGACAGACCCCGAGCCCCTGAGCGACCATCGCCGAGACCGCGAACCATTCCTTCACCTCATGCGTGACGCGCGGTGTGAAGCCCGCCGCGGCGCAGGCGACGGTCAGCATGGCGTGGGTGTCGTTCTGGTGCTGTTTGACGATCCATTCCTCGCCGGACGCCTCTGCCAGCTCCACCCCGCCGTCCCGCATCAGCGGATGCCCTTCCGGCACCAGCAGATCCTGCCGGTCCTCCAGCAGCGGACTGGAGGAGAAGCGCGGGTCCGTGACCGGTGGCGCATCCGGGGTGGGCAGTACGACCGCCAGATCGGCTTCCTCCGTCAGCAGCAGCGCATAGCAGTCTTTGCTCTCCTCCTCCCTGACGCGCAGGGTCAGCCGTGGGTACGCGCTCCGGAGCCGGGCGGCGGCGGGGGCAGCGAGCGCGGCGATTGCCGAGGAGACGCCGCACAGCCGCAGCGTCCCGGTCACTTCGCCGTCGCCATGGGACGCGATCTCGGCCTGAGCACGCTCCCACTGCGCGTACAGGGACTCGGCGTGCCGGAGGAGGATATGCGCCGCCGGTGTCAGCCGTACGAGCCTGCCCTCGTGCCGCAGCAGGTCCGTGCCGGTATCGCGGGCGAGCAGCCGCAGTTGCTGCGAGACCGCGGACGGGGTCAGGTGGAGGGCTGCGGCAGTCGCGGTGACGGTGCCGTGCTCCGCGAGTGCTCGCAGCACAGCGAGGCGGCGCAGATCGATCATGCAGGCATCATGTAGGCAATCCTAAAGGGTTTGCTCCAAAATCATTCGATGAACGTGAAGGGATGCACCGCCCGACCCTGACTGACATGACAGCGAAGGTCTCGCCCGGAGCCGCACGGGACGACGGCGCTCCCGCGCCTGGACCGGCCCGCTCAACCGCAGCGGCACCGCTCCTCGTGTTCACCAGCGTCGTCACGGTGCAGTTCGGGCAGGCGTTCGGCAAGCAGCTGTCGGTCTCCGTCGGGGCCTCCGGCGTCGTAGCACTGCGGCTCGGACTGGCTGCGCTGCTCCTGCTGCTCGTGCACCGACCGGCATTGCCGCGCAGCTGGTCGCAGGTGCGTCTGGTGCTCGCCTTCGGCACGTCCATCGCAGGCATGAACCTCATCTATCCCGCAATGCGCGACCTCCCTCTTGGCCTGGCCGTCTCTCTACAGCTCCTCGGCCCGGTCGTCCTCGCGCTAGTGACCTCACGTCAGCTGCGTGACCTGCTCTTCGCCGGCTGCGCGGCGGGCGGCGTATGGCTCTTCCACTCCCCCGCAGGCACCTCGTACCCACTGGGCGGCATGCTGCTGGCGCTGGCCGCCGGCGCCTCCATGGCGGCGTATCTGCTGCTGAGCAGGCAAGCAGGCGCGCATACCCGTGACGGCGGTCCGCTCGCGCTCGCGCTGGCGTGGGCCGCTGTACTGACGGTGCCGATCGGGGTGGCGGAGAACGGACGGGCACTGCTCGAACCGGTGACACTGGCGGCCGGGCTTGCGGTGGCCGTGCTGTCGGCGGTGCTGCCGTACTCGCTGGAGCTGGCGGCGCTGCGCCTGGTGCCGCCGCGCATCGTGGCGGTGCTGCAGAGCCTGGAGCCCGCGGCCGGCGGGGCAGCCGGACTGCTCGTCCTCGGGGAACGGCTGCACCCGGCTCAGTGGCTAGCGCTCGGATGCGTGGGGGTGGCCTGTGCCGGCACGGTTGCGGGCGTACGGCGCCGGGGCAGCCGTCGCGAGGATGTCAACGGGCCGTCGGCGCCGCCGCGTTGACGCTGCACCGGCATCGTCCCGGCTCCGTCCGTGCGGCTTCGTCGCCTCGTACGGTTCGTGCGCGCCTTCTTCAGCTCACGCCACGTTCACGCGCTGCCCTGGCGGGGCGGCCTCCAGCCAGGCCAGGAAGCCGGTGAGGGCGTCCTCGCTCATGGCCAGCTCGACGCGCGTGCCGTACAGAGAGCACGCGAGGATCACCGCGTCGGAGAGGAGCGCCAGCTCTTCCTCACCCTCGGGGTGCCGGCGCTGAAGCACCTCGATGCGGCTGCGTTCCAGGAAACGGCGGGGGCGCGGCGCGTAGGAGAAGACCCGGAACCACTCGATCTGGTCACCGTTGTAGCGCGCGATGCCGTACGCCCAGCCCTTGCCGCCGCCCTGCCCGTGACCCTGTGCATGGACCTGTGCGTGGCCGCTCCCTTGGCCCTGCCCCGGCCCCTGGCTCTGGCCCGCTCCCTGCTCGTCGTGGGCGGTCTCGTCGGAGTACGCGGGCAGCGCGGGCGCGTTCCAGCGCAGGTTGCAGTCGAAGGTGCCGCCGGAGCGCTGAAGCAGCCGGCGGCGCACCCCGAAGGCGAACAGGCCCGCCAGTGCCAGCAGCAGGGCCGCGCCGCACAGGGACAGAGCAAGGACCATCATCACCGACCTCCTCGCACTCTCTCGTACCGCATGTGACGCGGTGCCCTGGGAGCCGCGGAATCTCGTGGATTCCACGCTTCCCTCTGTATGGGCTCAGCCGCGGACTGGTCCGGGGTGACCCGGAACAGCCCGCGGCTGAGCCTCGTACCTGTCGTGCCCGGCTTCGCGCCCGGCGTCGGCCGCCTCAGCGGACCGCCACCGCTCGCATACGGACCTCGGCGCGACGTTCGGCGGCTGCGTCGGTCTCCGACTTGGCCCGCTCCAGCGCGCGCTCGGCCCGCTGGACGTCGATCTCGTCCGCCAGTTCCGCGATCTCCGCGAGCAGCGACAGCTTGTCGTCCGCGAAGGAGAGGAAACCGCCGTGCACCGCGGCGACAACCGAACCCTCGCCGCTCTCGCCGGTGGTGCGGATGGTGACCGAGCCCGCCTCCAGCACGCCGAGCAGCGGCTGGTGGCCGGGCATGACGCCGATGTCGCCCGAAGTGGTCCGCGCGACGACCAGGCTGGCCTCGCCCGACCAGACCCTGCGGTCCGCGGCGACCAACTCGACGTGCAGCTCAGCCACAGTGGCTCCTTCGTTGGTTAGGGAAAGGATAAGGGGTGCGGAGGCGGGGCCGGACCGGGGGCTGTACCCCCGGCCGGCTCCGCCGACCGTACGGGCCTGACGTCAGGAGACGCCGAGATCCTTGGCCTTGGCCTTGAGGTCCTCCAGGCCACCGCACATGAAGAACGCCTGCTCCGGGTAGTGGTCGAACTCACCGTCGGCGATCGAGTTGAACGCGGAGATCGACTCGTCCAGGGGGACGTCCGATCCGTCCAGCCCTGTGAACTGCTTCGCCGCGTGGGTGTTCTGCGACAGGAAGCGCTCGATACGGCGGGCCCGGCTGACGGTGAGCTTGTCTTCCTCGCTCAGCTCGTCGATGCCGAGAATCGAGATGATGTCCTGGAGGTCCTTGTACTTCTGCAGGATGCCCTTGACGCGCTGGGCGCAGTCGTAGTGGTCCTGCGAGATGTAACGCGGGTCCAGAATGCGGGACGTCGAGTCCAGCGGGTCGACCGCCGGGTAGATGCCCTTCTCGGAAATCGGCCGGGACAGCGTGGTGGTCGCGTCCAGGTGGGCGAAGA
>DATMEI010000187.1:0-2837 GCA_035556995.1 Streptomyces sp. | reverse complement strand
GGGGAAACGGTCACACCCGCCTCGGTGAAGGCGGCCATGAGACCGGTGGCGACGGTCGTCTTGCCGCTGCCGGAAGAGGGCGCGGCGAGAACGAGGCGGGGGATGTTCACGCGCTCCATGTCCCCGCCGTGTCCGCCGTGTTGATGGTTCCCGCGCCCCTCAAGGTGCCCGCAGTGGTTGCAGTCCCCGCAGTCCCAGCAGCGCCCGCCGTATGTGCCGTGCCGCTCACCACTCGATGCCCCGCTGGCCCTTCTGCCCCGTGTCCATCGGGTGCTTGACCTTGGACATCTCCGTGACCAGGTCCGCGGCGTCGATCAGTTTTCCCGGAGCGTTCCGGCCGGTGATGACCACATGCTGCATGCCGGGCCTCGCGCTGAGGACCTCGACCACCTCGTCGGTGTCCACCCAGCCCCAGTGCATCGGATACGCGAACTCGTCCAGCACGTACAGCCGGTACGTCTCGGCAGCCAGGTCGCGCTTGACCTGCTCCCAGCCCTCGCGGGCCGCCTCCTCGCTGCCCATCTCGCCGTCCCGCTGGATCCAGGACCAGCCCTCGCCCATCTTGTGCCAGGCCACCGAGCCGCCTTCGCCGCTCTCGCCCAGCACGCGCAGAGCCCGCTCCTCGCCGACCTTCCACTTGGCCGACTTCACGAACTGGAACACCCCGATCGGCCATCCCTGGTTCCAGGCACGCAGCGCGAGCCCGAAGGCTGCAGTCGACTTGCCCTTGCCCACGCCGGTGTGCACGGCCACCAGAGGGCGGTTGCGACGCTGACGTGTCGTCAGTCCGTCCTCGGGTACGGTGCTCGGCTGCCCCTTAGGCACTACGCGGCCCTCCCTGTCCGGGCACTTGTCCGCGCCCCTGTCTGTGGCGATGTCCGATTCGATGTCTGTGCAGGCAGCTGCGTGCCTGTGGCGTGCCGTACGAGGTCGGTGACGGCATCCGCGCGCAGCTCGTCAAGCGTGACGGCTGTACCGCCCAGGTTGCGGGCGAGTTCACCGGCGAGCCCGAGCCGTACGGGCCCGGCCTCGCAGTCGAGCACCACGGACGCCGTGCCGTCAGCCGCCAACAGGCGTGCCGCTCGCTGAGCTTGCCCTGCCGGTCCGTCGCCTCCGGCGTTCCGCGCGTCCGTTGCTTTTCCGGCTGTCGCCTGTCCGGCCGTGGCCCGTCCGTCCGTGACGACGATCAGGAGCGGACGGCGTGCGGCGTCCCTCATGCGCTCCACCCTCAGCACTTCGCGCGCTCTGAGCAGCCCGGCCGCCAGGGGCGTACGCCCCCCGGTGGGCAGCGACTCCAGGCGCGCGGCAGCCGCCTCCACGGAAGAGGTCGGCGGCAGGGCGACCTCGGCGTCCGAACGGCGGAAGGTGACCATGCCGACCTTGTCGCGCCGCTGATACGCGTCCAGCAGGAGCGACAGCACAGCGCCCTTGACCGCGCTCATCCGCTTACGGGCCGCCATCGAGCCGGACGCGTCCACGACGAAGAGGACGAGGTTGCCCTCGAGTCCCTCCCGTACGGCCTCGCGCAGATCGTCCCTGCGCAGCACCAGCCCGCGCCCTTCACGGCCCCGGGCGACCTGGTGCGGAGCCGCCGCCTGCACGGTGGCGGCCACATGCAGCTTGCCCAGCGCACCCCGCGGCCTGCGGGAGCCCGTGGTGCGGCCGTGCGCCGTACGTGCCCGGGAGCGGCGGCCTGCCGCGCCCTCGCCGAGACCCGGTACGGACAGCGTGCGGGCCTTGAAGGGGTCGGCAGCCTGCGCGGGAGGCTTCTCACCGCTCTGCCCCGCGGGCCGGTCGTCGGCGTCGTCCTTCTCGCTCCTCTCGTCGTCCTCCTGGCCGGGCTGCTGCGCGGCGCCGTCGGAGGCCGAGGGTGTCTGCTGCGGCTGCTCCTGGTCAGCACCGTCCTGTCGCTGTTCGGGCAGGGGTGCGTCCTCGGGTGCGTCCTGTGCGGGCGGCTCGTCGCCCTCAGGGGGCTGTCCTCCACCGTCGTCAGGTCCGTCCGGGTCGTCGTCGCCACCGTCGTCGCCGCCGTCCCCGCCGTCGTCGGGGCTGCTGTGCTGCTGGAGCGTCTCGTCCAGCATGTCCTCGTCCAGGCCCGGAGCGTCGAAGGGGTTCCGCCTGCGCCGGTGCGGGAGCGCCAGCAGTGCCGCCTGCCGTACGTCGTCCGCCACGACGTCCGTGCGGCCCGCCCAGGCGGCCAGGGCGGTGGCCGTACGCGCCATCACCAGGTCGGCGCGCATGCCGTCCACCTCGAACGCCGCACACGTGGCTGCGATCTGGCGCAGCGCCGCATCACCGAGCTGGACGTCGGGAAGCAACTCCCGTGCTGCCGCGATGCGTTCCCGCAGGGACTCCTCCTCCTCGGCCCAACTCCCCGTGAATTGGGCCGGGTCGGCCTCGTAGGCGAGCCTGCGGCGCACCACGTCCACACGCTCGTCGGTCTCACGGGAGGCGGTCACCTCGACCGTCAGCCCGAACCGGTCCAGCAACTGCGGCCGCAGCTCGCCCTCTTCGGGGTTCATCGTGCCCACGAGCAGGAAACGTGCCGCGTGCCGTACGGATACGCCCTCACGTTCCACGTAGGAGGCGCCCATGGCAGCGGCGTCCAGGAGCAGGTCGACGAGGTGGTCGTGGAGCAGATTGACCTCGTCCACGTACAGCACGCCGCGGTGGGCGTCGGCCAGCAGGCCCGGCTGGTAAGCCTTCACACCCTCCGACAGGGCACGTTCGATGTCGAGCGCACCCACCAGCCGGTCCTCCGAGGCACCGACGGGGAGCTCCACCATCGAGGCAGGCCGCATGCGTCCCCCGCCCGCCTCGTGCGGCCCGTCGGGGCA
>DATMEI010000186.1:0-4772 GCA_035556995.1 Streptomyces sp. | reverse complement strand
GTCGTCGGTGGTGTATCCGTAGGGCCAGAGCACCAGTTCGCTGTATGTGTGGAAGTCGATCGCCGCCTTGATCTGCTGCTTGCCTCCGACCACACGGGAGCGTACGAAGTCGGCGACGACCTTGACCTCCGGTCCGGACTCGGCGGCCGCGCCGCGGTAGGTCTCGGAGCTCGGACTGCCGGAGGAGCCGCCGCAGCAGCCGAACTTGTAGTCCCAGTTGCGGTTCAGATCCGTACCCACGGCGCTGGAGCCGGAGTTGGGCTGACGGTTCTTGCGCCAGCTGCGGTAGGAGCCGGATTCGATGTCGTACTCGCCGCCGTCCGGGTTGAGATCGGGGACGATCCAGATCTCGCGGCCGTCGACGGCGTTCGCTATCCGGGCGTCCGTCGCGTAGTCCTCGCCGAACTCGCGCAGCAGGTAGAGCGCCATCTCGACGGTGAGGTGCTCGCGGGCGTGCTGATGGTGGGTGAAGAGGACTTCGGGCTCGTCCTCGTCCGTGGCGACGTTGTCGCTGACCTTGACGGCGATCAGATCCCGGCCTTCGTGGGACTTGCCGATGACCTGCTTGCTCATGATCGAGGGATTCTGCGCGATGCGCTGGTCGATCTCGCTCATCGCTTCGTCGTAGTTGTGGTAGCCGGAGTCGGAGGGCGGGAAGTCGCCCGGCTTGCGGGCCTGTCCGCCGGTGCGGGCCGGGGGTCCGGTCAGCTTCTTCAGCGTGTATCCGAGCTTCCGCAACGTGCGTCTCTGTGACGGGTCGGCGCTGACGACCACGGAGTGGTCGCGGACCTCGTCCATCGAGACCCCGGTGGCGGCGAGTGCGGTGCGGGAGGCGACGCTGGACGGCCCGTGGATCTCGTACTGCCTGATGTCCTCGTCGACAGTCGCGGTGGACGGCTGGTCCGGGGGAGAGGCGGTGGCGTTGGTGCTGCCGGTGAGCGGTGCCGCGAGTGCGAGCGCCAGCAGGGCGGCGAGGGTGGTGGATCTTTTTCGGATGCTACGAAGTCGCATGGCAAGTCCTGGTTCGGGGATAGGGGGGTGCCCCGAGGAGCGCGGATGGGGTCCGCGTTCCTCGGGTCCGGCGATGCGAGGTGTCGTGTGCTGTCCCCGGTTCGACAGGCACTGTCGTGGCTGCGCCCACCGAGCCGGGTCCGGTCCGTTCGGTCCGGTGTGTGGGGAGCGGGAAGCGGGATGCTCCCCACACACCGGACCGTCGGATCAGAACAGGCTGTGGAGCAGCTTGTTCGGGGAACCGGCCATGGGGTCCTGGACCTTGTCGCTCGTGGCATTGGCCGCGAGAGCGTCACTGACCTCCGCGGGGGAGGCGTCGGGGTGGCCCGCCAGGTAGAGGGCGGCGACGCCGGCCGTGTGCGGCGAGGCCATGGAGGTGCCACTGATGGTGTTGGTGGCGGAGTCGTCGCTGTTCCAGGCGGAGGTGACGTCCACGCCGGGGGCGAACACGTCCACGCATGTTCCGTAGTTGGAGAAGGACGCGCGCCTGTCCGAGCTGTCCGTGGCGCCTACGGTGATCGCCTCGGTCACCCGGGCGGGGCTGACGGTGCACGCGTCCAGGGGGAAGCCGAGGAAGTTCCCGTTGCCGGCGGCGAGGGCGTAACTGACGCCGGAGGAGATGGAGTTCCGCACAGCGGCGTCGAGTGCGTCGCTGGCGCTGCCGCCGAGGCTCATGTTGGCGACGGCGGGTTTGACGGCGTTCGCGGTGACCCAGTCGACGCCCGCGACCACACCGGCGACGGTGCCGGAACCGTTGCAGTCGAGGACGCGGACGCCGACGACCGAGGCGCCCTTGGCGACGCCGTACGTGGACCCGGCGGTGGTCCCCGCGACGTGAGTGCCGTGCCCGTTGCAGTCGTTTCCGTTCTGGCCGTCGCCCACGGTGTCGGTGCCGATGGACGCCCGGCCGCCGAACTCGCTGTGCGAGGTGCGCAGTCCGGTGTCTATGACGTAGACGTGAACGTCGGACGCCGTGGTGTTGTAGGTGTACGTACCGCTCAGCGGCAGGTCCCGCTGGTCGATCCGGTCGATCCCCCACGTGGCGTCGGGCTGGGTGTCGCTGGCCGTCACCTTCGAGTCCTGTTCCACGGAGGCGACCCTGGGGTCGGCGGCCAGCTTGCGCGCCTCGCCCTTCGTCATCTTCGCGGAGAAGCCGTTCAGGACGTCTCGGTACAGATGTGAGAGCTGGCCGCCGTTGCGCCGGGTGAGTTCACCCACGACGGAGCGGGACGATTCGGTGCCGTCCTTGAGGGTGACGATCCAGCTGCCCGGAACCCCCGTCCCGGCAGGTGCCAGCCGGACGTCGGCGGACGGGGGCGTCGCACTTTGGGCCGGGGAGCCGGCCATCTGCATGCCTGCCAAAAGCAGGACAGCTGGGACGAGGGTACTCAGACGGCGCGTGACAGAACGCATGAAGTGCACCAGACCTTTCCTGGACCGGATCTCGGACACGTACGGACCGGGCTGCTGCGGGCCCCGCCCAGGCAGGGCGCGGTACGGCACGCAGATGTGCGACTGGGTCAGGTGGTACACGGGGCAACTGGAGCTGCTTCCCGCCGAGTTGATCCGGCACGCGCCGTCGTCGGCTCCGCTGCTCCTTGTGTGCGGGGTTCGAGAACATCGGGCTTTGTGGGGGCGCGCCGAAGTTGTCAACAGGAGTTATGGAAGCTGTTACCCTGCTGCTGAAAAGTGTCCGGGCCGCCGGACACCGCGTCAAGAGCCCTGTGCAGCAAGGGATTTGACGTAGGAAGCGAGCGGCCGGCGGGCGCGGCGTCCCCGGTCGACGGCGACCCGTGCCTCGATGCGGTCCAGTTCGGCAGCCTGCTCGGGGTCCTGGCGTCCGGAAGCCACGGCCCGGCATTCGCCCGACGAGGTCGGCGGCCCCGGGGCACGCCCCAACTTGCTTACTACTTCGGCGAGTCCGGCATATCGCGGCCCGCCCCTTGACCGTCGGGCGGCAGCCTAGCCCTTGGAGTCCGGCTTCCAGTCCTGGGCGAGGAGCCCGAGCACCACCTCGTCCAGGAACTCGCCCATCACCCAGGCCGAGGAGCGCAGCACGCCCTCGCGGACGAAGCCGTTGCGCTCGGCGGAGCGCAGCATCGCGGCGTTGTCCGACAGCGTCTCGATCTGCAGCCGCTGCAGGCCGCGCACGACGAAACCGTAGTGGCACAGCACTGCGACCACGTCGGTGCCGTAGCCCTTGCCGCGGGCGGCCGGCAGCAGCCCCAGCCCGATGTGCGCGGACCGGCTGTGGTTGTCGATGCCCCACAGCGTCGCGGCGCCGACCAGGGTGCCGCCGTCCAGCTCCACCGCGGAGAACGGGACGTGCGCCTGCTCCTTGTCGTCCACCACGAACTGCGAGTCCTTCGAGCCGGGCGTGATCGGCCGCCACGGCTGGCCTTGGGCCCGCGCGGCGTTGACCACGTCGTCGTGGAGCTCGGCCTGCAGGATCGGTATGTCGTCCTCGTGCCGGGCCCTGAGCCCGACCTTGCTGCCTCTAAGCATGCAAGGTTCCTATCCGACCGGGTTGGCCGGCGGCAAACCAATAAGAGGTCGTCAGGTCTACGGACAATGATCAGGCGCCGGCCGGGAGTTCGAACTCCGCCCACACGGTTTTGCCAGGTCCGTCACTGCGCGGACGCCAGTCCCAGCGGGTCGCGAGAGCACTTACGAGGAGCAGGCCCCGGCCGGAGTCGCTGTCGTCAGGGGGTGTGGCGACGACGGGCAGGCACTCCCCGCGGGTGTCTGTGACCTCGACGCGAACGGTCAAGCCGAGGGCGGTCAGCGCCAGATGGAAGTCCCGGCCCGGCACCCGTCCGTGCTGCACGGCGTTCGCGGCGAGCTCGGCGACGATCAGGGTGAGGGCGTCGTGCACGGTGCTGTCGTAGGGGATGCCCCATGTCTCCAGCCGGTTGCCTGCCAGGCGGCGGGCGAGCCGCGCGCCGCGCGGTGTGGAACTGAACCGCATCGCGAAGTGGCCCACACGGGCCGGTACATGAGCGGCGCGAACCGGTGGAACGGTCTCATTGGTCATGCCCGCAACGCTCCCGCCCGGTGGCGTAGCGTGACCAGTGGTGACGCGCTGCGTTCCAGCTGTTGTACGTGGCGGCAAGGATGCTGTACGAGGCGTGCGCCGTGACGGCCGTTGCGGGCGGGGAGTTGGGCGGGGGAGGCGATTGCTGATGGAGCAGACCGGGCCGATGGGGCAGGACGAGAACGAGCGGGAAAACGCCGGGTCCAGGCCGGAAGACGAGCCGGGAACGGGCGTGGTGGTCGCGTTCGGGCGGCAGATGAAACTGCTGCGGGTCCAAGCCGGGCTTGAGCGGCCCGAGTTCGGGAAGCGCACGGGATATGCCCCGCAGTCGATCGGGTCCTTCGAACAGGGGAGACGCATTCCGCCGCCCAGATTCATCGACCGTGCGGACGAGGTCTTGAATGCGGGGGGCGTGCTCAAGGCGCTCAAGGACGAGGTTGCGCGAGCGCAGTATCCGCCGTTCTTCCGCGACATGGCGCGGTTGGAGGCCGAAGCGGTCGAGCTGTTCCTGTACGCCGCACAGGCCGTGCCCGGTCTCCTCCAGACCGAGAAGTACACGCGGGCTCTGCTCACCATGCGACGACCGTTGCTGGACGAGGACACGATCGAGCAGCGGGTGGCGTCACGTATCGCGCGGCAGGAGGTCCTCAACCGCTGGCCGGCTCCCTTGATCAGTTTCGTGATCGAGGAGCATGTCCTGCGAAGGCCGTGCGGCGGCAAGGCAGTT
>DATMEI010000185.1:0-5260 GCA_035556995.1 Streptomyces sp. | reverse complement strand
TGGATCGACGACAAGGGCGACGTGCACGTCAACCGCGGCTACCGCATCCAGCACAGCTCGGCGATCGGTCCGTACAAGGGCGGGCTGCGATTCCACCCTTCCGTCAACGCCTCCATCCTGAAGTTCCTGGCCTTCGAGCAGACCTTCAAGAACGCCTTGACCACGTTGCCCATGGGCGGCGGCAAGGGAGGCAGCGACTTCGACCCCAAGAACCGTTCGGACGGGGAAGTCATGCGCTTCTGCCAGTCCTTCATGACGGAGCTGTACCGGCATCTCGGTGAGTACACGGACGTGCCGGCAGGTGACATCGGCGTCGGCGGGCGTGAGATCGGCTATCTGTTCGGCCAGTACAAGCGGATCACCAACCGCTATGAGTCGGGCGTCCTGACCGGCAAGGGGCTCGGCTGGGGCGGCGCTCAGGCCCGTAGGGAAGCCACCGGCTACGGCTGTGTCCTCTTCACCGAGGAGATGCTGCGTGCCCGTGGTGAGGAGCTGGACGGGCAGCGCGTGGCGCTGTCCGGTTCGGGCAACGTCGCGATCTACGCGGCCGAGAAGGCGCAGCAGCTGGGCGCCACCGTCGTCAGCTGTTCCGACTCCGGCGGCTTCGTCGTCGACGAGAAGGGCCTCGACGTCGAACTGCTCAAGCAGATCAAGGAAGTCGAGCGGGGCAGGGTCTCTGAGTACGCGGAACGCCGCGGTGGGAGCGCCCGGTTCGTCGCCGAGGGCAGTGTGTGGGCCGTGCACTGCGATGTCGCGCTCCCGTGTGCGACGCAGAACGAGCTGACGAGGGAGGATGCCACTCACCTCGTACGCAGCGGAGTCAAGGCCGTCGCCGAGGGTGCGAACATGCCGACCACTCCGGAGGGCGTGCAGGTCTTCCAGGACGGCGGTGTGGCGTTCGGTCCGGGCAAGGCGGCCAACGCGGGCGGTGTGGCGACGAGTGCGCTGGAGATGCAGCAGAACGCCTCGCGTGACTCGTGGACGTTCGCGCACACCGAGCAGCGGCTCGCGGAGATCATGCGGCACATCCACGACTCGTGCCACGAGACCGCAGAGCGGTACGGCCAGTCCGGCAATTACGTGGCCGGAGCGAACATCGCCGGGTTCGAACTGGTCGCGGAGGCGATGCTCGCGCAAGGCGTCATCTGAGGTGCACGGGGACGCGGCGCTCCTGTCGGCCGGCGGGATCCGTGCGATCAAATGTGACCGGATTCTGGACAGACTCTTCCGGTCAGCGGTGCCGGTCGCTAAGTTTCCGGTCACACCACACCCCAGACCCCGGTAGCTCCCCCCACCCTTGCCACGACTCACTGAGAAGAGGAGCGTCGTGACTGCCGAGACCTCTCAGACGCTCGACCGGGGACTGCGTGTCCTCAAACTGCTCGCCGACACCGATCACGGCCTGACCGTGACCGAACTGTCCAACAAGCTGGGCGTGAACCGCACAGTCGTGTACCGGCTGCTGGCCACCCTGGAGCAGCACGCGCTCGTCCGCCGCGATCTGGGCGGACGTGCACGCGTCGGGCTCGGGGTGCTGCGGCTGGGACGGCAGGTGCATCCGCTCGTACGGGAGGCGGCGCTGCCCGCGCTGCGGTCGCTCGCCGAAGAGGTCGGGGCCACCGCGCACCTGACCCTCGTCGACGGTTCGGAGGCGCTCGCCGTCGCCGTCGTGGAGCCGAGCTGGACCGATTACCACGTCGCGTACCGCACCGGTTTCCGGCATCCCCTCGACCGGGGCGCCGCGGGCCGGGCCATACTCGCGGGCCGCGGCCCCGACCGGGACCTGGGGCCCGGCTTCGTACTGACGCACGGCGAGCTGGAGGCCGGCGCGGGCGGAGCGGCCGCACCGCTACGCGGTGTGACCGGCATCGAGGGAAGCGTGGGCGTGGTCATGCTCACGGACGCGGTTCCGCAGAAGGTGGGGGAGCGTGTGGTGCGGGCGGCGCAGGAGGTCGCCGACGCCCTGCGGTGAGCGTGCGCGCCCGGAGGCGGCGAGGTTGCCCGCCCGTGCGCATTGTTAGGTTGCCGGGGTGAACACACCCGCCCCCCGCCCGAGCCTCAGGTCCCGGACCGCTGCTGTGCTGCGTTCCCCGCTCCGGCTCTCCGTGCGTCACCGCACGCTCGTGATCTGTGCCGTCCCGTTCGTCGCGCTGCTCGCCGTCGCCGCGCTCGCGCCGCTGCCGATGTCGCTGGCACAGCCCGGCCTCACCGCGAACGTGATCGGTGACAACAAGAGCAAGCCGGTCATCACCCTCTCCGGCACCGAGGGACGTCCCGTGGGCGGCAAGGACGACGGGAAGCTGCTCATGACGACCATCGCCGCGACACCGCCGGATGCGACGGTCAAGCTGCCGGACGTGGTGAGCACCTGGTTCCGTACGGACCGGGCGGCGATGCCGAGCGAGGCGGTCTATCCGCAGGGGGAGACGACCGAGGAGGTCGAGAAGCACAACGAGGGCGAGATGAGGAAATCGCAGCAGTCGGCGGTCAAGGCGGCCCTGCGGCAGCTGCACTTGTCGCCCGGGGACGTACACGTCACTCTCCGCCTCGCCGATGTCGGCGGCCCCAGCGCGGGTCTGCTCTTCTCCCTCGGCATCGTCGACAAGATCGACGGCGACGGCCGCGGCGCCGGTCTCACCGGCGGCCGTTCGATCGCGGGCACCGGCACGATCGAGGCGGACGGCAAGGTGGGGCCCGTGGGCGGCGTACCGCTGAAGACGAAGGCGGCGAAGCGCGACGGCGCCACCGTCTTCCTCGTGCCGAAGGCGGAGTGCGGCGATGCGAAGGCGCAGCTGCCGACGGGCCTGCGGCTGGTGCCCGTCACCACGCTGGACGGGGCGCTGGACTCGCTGAAGTCGCTCAAGGACGGGGACCGGGTGCCCGGTTGCTGAACCGCGGAGCCCCCGGCCGTCAACTCCCCGCCGTTCAGCCCGTCTTGATGAAGCCCTCCTGGACCAGCCAGTCCTTGGCGACGTCGTGCGGGTCCTGGCCCTCCACGTCGACCTTGGCGTTGAGCTTCTGGGCCATCTTGTTGTTGAGCGCCTTGGTGATGGGCGCGAGCAGGCCGGCGATCTCCGGGTGCTCCTTCATCGTCTCGCTGTTCATCTCCGGGGCGACGTTGTAGTTCGGGAAGAACTTCCGGTCGTCCTCGAGGATCTTGAGGTCCAGTGCCGGAATGCGCCCGTCGGTCGCGGCGATCGCGCCGAACGTGCACGGTTTGCCCTTCGCCGTCTGCGTGTAGACGACGCCGCCGGCCATTTTGTGCACCTGGCCCGTGGGGAATTTCATGCCGTACTTCTTCGTCATTCCGACGAGGCCGTCCTGCCGCGATGCGAACTCGTTCTCCACGCACACACTCGCGGCGTTCGGGTTCTTGCGTGACAGTTCGGCGACGTCGGAGAGGGTCTTCGTGCCGTGCTTCTTCTGCAGTTCTTCGCTGACGACCAGCGCGTAGGTGTTGTCGAGGACGGAGGGCGCCAGCCACTCGACGCCCTTCTCACGGTCCTCCTCGCGCACGGCCTCCCACTGCTTCTTCGGGTCGGGAATGGGCTTCGTATGGCCGAGGTAGGTGATCCAGGACGTGCCGGTGTACTCGTACATGCCGTCAGCCGTGCCGGATTCGACGGCGGAGCGGGCACCGATGGAGCCCTGTACGGCGGTGCGGTCGACGACGTCGGCGCCTGCCGCGCGGAAGACCAGCCCCATGATCTTGCCGAGGATGATCTGCTCGGTGAACTCCTTGGATGTGACGGTCAGTTGAGCACCCTCGAGTGGCTGCCCCGCCCCGACCTTGCCTGGCTGCACCTTGTCGCTGAGGGGGCTGCCGCTGACCAGACCGCATCCGCTCAGCGTGCCCGTGAGCGCCAGGGCCGTCGTGGTGGCGGCGAGTGCGTGCGTACGCCCGTACCTGCGCATCAGGACGATCCCTCCAAGCCGCGCGGGCGCAGCAGCAGTTCGATGAGTGAGGCGAGCCAGTCGATCAGCAAGGCCAGTGCCACCGTGAGGATCGAGCCCAGCATGAGGACCGGCATGCGCTGGTTGGTGATGCCCGAGGAGATCAGGTCGCCGAGCCCTCCGCCGCCGATGAAGGTGGCCAGGGTGGCCGTACCGACGTTGAGGACAAGGGCGTTGCGGACGCCGGCGAGGATCAGCGGTACGGCCAGGGGCAGTTCGACCTTGCCCAGCACTCCCAGCGGCGACATCCCGATTCCCCGTGCGGCCTCGGTCAGTTCGGGGTCGATGCCGCGCAGCCCGGTGATGGTGTTGGCCAGTACGGGCAGCACCGCGTAGACGACCATGCCGACGATGGCGGTGGTCTGGCCGATGTTGAGCCAGAACACCAGCAGCACCAGCAGACCCAGGGACGGGACGGCCTGCCCGAGGTTGGCCAGGCCCATGGCGACGGGGGTGGCCTTGCGCAGCAGCGGACGTGTGAGGGCGATGCCCAGCGGGATGGCGATGATCAGCACGAAGAACGTGGAGATCACGGTCATCTCGATGTGCTGGCGCACTCGCAGCGCGACGTTGCCGTCGGCGAGGGAATTGCTTGCGATCGCGTCGAGTTCGGCGTTCTGGAACCACAGCCAGGTGCCGAGCAGAACGAGCGCGATCACGCCGGGCAGGATGGTCAGCTTCTGCCAGGTCAGCCGCGCCGTCACCCGCTCGCCGGTGTGGGGCGCCTTGCGCGTCTCCTCGTCGGGCGCCGCCGCCTGGCCCGGGATACGGGCCGTGGTCCGGGCCGCTGCCCGGCCGCTCACGGGCTCGGCCTCCTCGGTGGTGCCGGTGGTGCCGGTGGCGCCCGCGGCCTTGTGGGTCTCGTCGCTCACGTGAGGCCCTCCTGCGCGGCGTACGTGCGCCGGGCCTGCTGGTCGCTCAGGCTGTGCTGGTGCTCGATGGCCTCCAGCCGGTCGGCGTCGAGGAGTTCGTGCACGCAGTTCATCAGCGTCTCCAGGTCGACGACGCCGGTGTACTCGCCGCGCCTGCCGGTCACCGCGACGCGTCCCCCGCTGTCGGTGAGCACCGCCTCCAGCGCGTCACGCAGGGTCGCGTCGCGGGTGACGGTGTCGTTCACGAGGGTGCCCGCGCGGGCCAACGAGCCCTTGGCGTGCGTGAGATCGCCGCGGCGAAGCCACTTGTACGGACGCTGCTTGGGATCCAGCAGCAGCACCTCGTTCGTCTTGCCCGCGCTGAGCATTTCCGAGATCCGCTCCAGCGGGTCCTCCGTCGTGGCGGTGGGGAAGTCGACGATCCCCACGTCGCG
>DATMEI010000184.1:0-6561 GCA_035556995.1 Streptomyces sp. | reverse complement strand
GGGCGGGACGGCACACAGGCGGCCGGCACGCGCTGGCGCGGTCCCGCACCCCAGGAGTGGACAAGCTCCCTCGACCGCTCCGCCTACACCGCCGGTGTTGCCCGCATACGTACGCATATCGCCGCCGGTGACGTCTATCAGGCCAACCTCTGCCGCGTGCTGAGCGCCCCCCTGCCCGGGACCGGCACGCCCGGCGCCTCCGACATCGACGAGCTGTCCGCCCTGCTCGCCCGGGGCAACCCCGCCCCTTACGCCGGAACCGTCCGCCTCCCCGCATGCGGCGTGGAGGTGGCCACCGCCTCGCCCGAGCTGTATCTGCGCCGCTCCGGCCGCACCGTCACCTCGGGCCCGATCAAGGGCACAGGCCGCACCGCCGCGGACCTGCTGGAGAAGGATCACGCCGAGAACGTGATGATCGTCGATCTGGTCCGCAACGACCTGGGCAGGGTCTGCGCCCCCGGATCGGTCACCGTGCCCACGCTGTGCAGCGTCGAGCAGCACCCCGGGCTCGTCCACCTCGTCTCCACCGTGCGCGGTGAACTCGCCCCCGGCACAGGGTGGCCGGAACTGCTGCGGCACACCTTCCCGCCGGGTTCGGTCACGGGCGCCCCCAAACTGAGCGCCCTGCGGATCATCGGTGAGCTGGAGACGGCACCCCGCGGGCCGTACTGCGGAGGCATCGGCTGGGTGGACGCCGACCGCGGCACGGGAGAGCTGGCCGTGGGGATCCGCACCTTCTGGATCGATCGGGACGCCCCCGGCGGGAGCCCCGTGCTGCGTTTCGGCACCGGAGCCGGGATCACCTGGGGTTCGGACCCGGAAGCGGAGTGGGCGGAGACGGAACTCAAGGCTTCCCGGCTGCTCAGGGTAGCGTCGGAGACGCAGCACCCCACGGGGACGAGCGGGAGGAGAGGACCATGAGGATCTGGCTCGACGGCGGGCTGAAGGATGTGGACGAGGCACGCGTCTCCGTGCTCGACCACGGACTGACGGTCGGTGACGGAGTCTTCGAGACGGTCAAGGTCACCGACGGCCGGCCCTTCGCGCTCACCCGGCACGTCAACCGGCTTGCCGCGTCCGCCCGCGGCCTGGGCCTGCCCGCACCCGACCGTGACGAGGTGCGCCGCGCGTGCGCCGCCGTCACCGAGGCCGCCCCCGTCCCGTTCGGCCGGCTGCGCATCACCTACACCGGCGGCCCCGCCCCTCTGGGGTCCGACCGTGGCGAGACCCGGCCGACCCTCGTCGTCGTACTGGGCGAAGCGACCAGGCGTTCCGACACCACCGCCGTCATCACCGTGCCCTGGACCCGCAACGAGCGCGGGGCACTGACGGGCCTGAAGACCACCTCCTACGGGGAGAACGTCCTCGCTCTTGCCCGTGCCCACCAACAAGGCGCGGGCGAGGCCCTGTTCGCCAACACCCTCGGCAGGCTCTGCGAGGGCACCGGCACCAACGTCTTCGTCGTCCTCGACGGTGAACTGCACACCCCGCCACTGGAATCCGGCTGTCTCGCGGGCATCACCCGCGCCCTGGTGGCGGACTGGACGGGCGCGCGTGAGACCGACATGCCCCTGGATGTACTCGAGCAGGCGGAGGAGATCTTCGTGACCTCGTCGCTGCGCGACGTCCAGGCCGTGCACCGCGTCGACGGACGTGAACTGCCCGGCGCCCCGGGCCCGGTGACCGCCAAGGCGATGCGGCTCTTCGACGAAGGCTCCGCCGCCGACATCGACCCCTGAGCAGTGCGCTTCCGGTTGCCGTGGCCGGGAAACCCCGTGACGCGGGACGGCGCACACGGTAGAACTCAAGCGATGACCACGACCCTGCGTCCCACGGGCCCCGAGCAGTACGACGCCGCGGGCGTCCGCTCCCGCGCGTACGAAATCTGCGTCAACAGCCGCCCCGTCGGCCTCCTCCGCCTTACCACCGACCCGAGGTACAGCCCCGCGACGGGCCGCGTGCAGCAACTCGTCGTCGAGGAGCGGGAGCAACGCCGTGGACGTGGCGCGGTCGCGGCCCTGGCCGCCGAAGAGGTGCTGCGCGACTGGGGCATGAGGCGCGTGGAGGTGAGCATCCCGGCCGGGACACAGGCCGCGTTGAAGCTGGCCGGCAGTCTGGGCTACCGCGAACGCGGCAGCAGCATGCTCAAGGAGCTGGGGGAGGAGCCGCAACTGCCGGCCGGCAGTACTGCGCGTCCGCTGACCGAGGCGGAGTTCCCCGCATGGGTGGCGAACGGACAGCCGAGGCTGCTGCGGATGTTGACGGACCGGGGTGTACCTGCCGCCCAACTCGAGCGCATGGCCGAGGAGTCCAACCGCACACTGCTGCCCGCGGGCACCTCCACGCCCGGCGCCGCGCTGCGCGTACTGGTCCACGAGGGCGCCGACGTCGGCACGGTGTGGGTCGAGGTCGAACGCAGCCCCCGTACGGACGCCGACAGTTACGTCTACGAGGTGGAGGTCGACGAGGACCGCCGTGGCCAGGGCCACGGCCGCACGCTGATGCTCATCGCCGAGCGCGAAGCCCTCGCCGCCGGTGGGCGCGTCCTCGGCCTGCACGTCTACGCGGACAACACCCCCGCGCTGAGCCTGTATTCATCGCTCGGCTACCGCACCGTGGAGCGCCACTTCTACAAGCTGCTCTGATCCAGCAGACCGTCGGCGATCTCCTCGATGCGCTCCCTCAGCCTTTCCTGGCTCTTCCCGCCGTCCAGCCGCTGACCGTCGATGACGTACGTCGGAGTGCCCGTCACCCCGATCGCCTTGCCCTCCGCCTGGTCCGCGTCGACGATCAGCAGATGCCGTCCGTCGATCAGGGCCGTCTCGAACTCCTCGGCGTCCAGGCCCAGTTCGCCAGCCACCTCGAGCAGCAACTGCTCGCCCCGCGCCTTCAGTTCGGAGGAGCGCTCCAGCACGGCCGCCGCATACTCGTCGCCCTTGCCCTGGGCGTACGCCTCCTCGGCGGCCTGCGCGGCGGCGTAGGCGTGCTTGTGCTTCTCCAGCGGGAAGTGCCGCAGCCGGATCTCCAGCCGCTCCCCGTACCGCTCCCGCAGTGCGCTCAGATCACGCTGCGCCCGGTGACAGTCGGGGCACTGCAGCTCGCACCAGAAGTCGAGCACGGGTCGCAAGGCGGCGTCGTCCATGCGGACAGTCTCTCAGCCCCGCGGAGGTCGACAGGACCCGGAGATCTCCCTGAATCGAGGTGGAGGGATGGCCTCCCACCTGCCGGACGTAGCAGACTGGAGCCATGCTGACCACGACCGTCTGCGCCGCACTCTCCGCGGCCGGCCTGGCCGTCGCCTTTCTGACGGCCTTCCGGCGGCGCTTCGCCGCCGCCACCCGTATCGCCGCGATCTCGCTGGTGCCGGTCGGCCTCGCGATGGCCGGCCTGATCGGCCTGGGTGGCAAGATCGTCAAGGCGGTCGGCACCTGGGCGGCAGACCTCGTGCTCGATCCCACGGTCTGGGCGGGATTCGCCGTGCTGGCCGTCGCATTCGTGCTGTACGTCATCGGGCGCCTCGCGGGCGGGAAACGCGCCGGCCGCAAGGAGCGCCGCGCGGCGGCCCGGGCCGAGGAACCCCGCGCCGCGTCAGGTACGGCGGGCACCCCCGCCCTCGGAGGGCGAGCCGCAGCGTCCACGCCGGCCTCGGCCCCGCCGGAGCGGAGCAGCAAACCCGCGGCCGCCGAACAGGGGAAGAAACCCGCCTCCGACGCCGGAGGGGACGACTTCTCCGACATCGAGGCCATCCTCAAGAAGCACGGCATCTGACGCACGTACCAGCGCACGCAGCAGCCACGCACACTTTGCGGTCGCATCTATCACGTCTGTCGCACGGGTAACGCAAGTACTCACGAACTCCACCGTGCTGTGGGCGTGTTGACCTCCTCACCATTGCGGGCTGCGTCATCATCACCGCGAGATGGACATGACGCCGAACTTTCCGGCCGAGCTCGACGAGCCGCCCTCCGCGCCTGCCGCGACCGCCCCGCCCCTCACGGTGCTGCCCGATTTCCAGGAACTCCACGAGCTCCCCGAGGTGCATCTCGTGGAGCCGAAGGGCTGCCTCTACGCGTTATCCCAGCCGCCGCTGATGCTCTTCCTGGCTGTGATCGCGGTCCTGCTGGCCGTCACCGGCGCTCACGATCTCTTCCTGCCCTGAGAAGCCCTTGAGAAGCCCTTGAGCAGCCCTTGAGCAGCCCTTGAGAAGCCCGCACGGCGGGCTTCAGCCGCGCGCCGTCTCCGCGGATTCCCGCTGCCGTGCCCGGTACGCCGCCACATGCAGCCGGTTACCGCACGTACGGCTGTCGCAGTAGCGCCGTGAGCGGTTACGCGAGAGGTCGATGAAGGCACGCCCGCAGTCGGGGGCACCGCACCGGCGGAGCCTGTCCCGCTCCCCGGAGACGATGATGAAGGCCAGAGCCATGCCGCCGTCGGCGGCGAGATGATCGGCGGCGGAGGCGCCGGGGGCGAAGTAGTGCACGTGCCAGTCGTAGCCGTCGTGGTCGGTCAGCTGCGGAGTCGTGCCCGCCTCGGCGACCAGCGCGTTGACCAGCTCGGCCGCTCTGCGGTCGTCGTCCGCCGCGAAGACCTGCGCGAAGCGCTCCCGCACTGAACGCACGGCGCTGAGGTCGTCCTCGGTGAGCGTTCCGATGCCGCTGAGGCTGTTCCGGTCCACGTACGCCGCGAGGTCGCTGACCGAAACGAGCAGATCGGGCCTCTCGCCGTCGGTCGCCGTGTTGAGGAGGTCGACCACGTCGTCGAGTGCGCACCGGGTGTCGTGGTTGATCTGCACAGGTCGCTCCTCGGGTCAGCCCTGCGGGGTTCCGGTGCGCAGAGACTAACGCCTGCCGCACACGACGACGCCGCCAGCGCCGAGGCCTCCCGGTGGTGCAGGGAGGGCCGGCGGTGACGGCGTCGTCGCGCCGTGAAGGGCGGAGGGAGCGCAGCCGTCGCCCCGAGTCGGACGGCTGCGCAGAACCGGTGGTCTCAGCTCTCCGCGAGGATGTGCGAGAGCTCTGTGTCGAGGTCGAAGTGTCGGTGCTCGGTACCGGGCGGCACGGCCGCGTCGGTTCGCTTGAGGAAGGACTCCAGGGCCCGCGCCGGGGCCTCGAGCAGAGCCTCGCCCTCCGGGGAACTGAGGGCGATGCAGACGACTCCCTGGCCGTGACTCCTGGACGGCCAGACACGGACGTCGCCGGTGCCTGTGGGCCGGTGAAGACCCTCGGCAAGGAGATCGCGGGCGAAGACCCACTCGACGGTCTCCTCGGCGCCGGTGTGGAAGGTGGCGTGGACGGCATAGGGATCGGCCGTGTCGTACCGCAGCCCCGCGGGTACCGGCAGTGATGACTCGCTCGAAACAACGAGGCGCAGGTGCAGCTCGCAGCTGACCGTGGTGTTCATAAGCGCCAGGGCCTTTCGCTCAGTGTGCGCTCGGGGGTTCGCACGTCGGCGAAATCGACATGCCACGTACTCGTCGGTTGTAAACCCCTCTGACCGTTTTGCGAGCATTGCAGCCCTTGATATGGCCTGTCGCGTTTTTCGCGCGTACGGCTATTCCGGTGACCCCCGCGACTTCGGTTACGTTGGCGTTATGTATGCAGAGCGTGGCGAGAAGCCTTTGGGGTCCAGGGCCCCCCGGTTCATCAAGGCCTCCCGGCCTCTCCATCTCAGCTGGAGGGTCGTGATCTTCGTTCTCGGCCTGGCGGTCGTCGGGGGCGGCGTCGTGCTGCTTCCGCTGCCGGGGCCCGGCTGGTTGATCATCTTCGCGGGTATCGGGCTGTGGGCCACCGAGTTCCCCTGGGCGCAGCGGGTGCTGCGCTGGACGAAGCGGCAGCTGCGGGAGTGGACGCACTGGTGGAAGGTCCGCAGGCAGGAGCGCAAGCGACTCAAGCAGGGGGTGCGGCGGTAGCGCGAGAGCGGTCCGGAGCACCCGCTGACATGCGCTAATCTTGTGCGCGCAGCGGGCGATTAGCTCAGTGGGAGAGCGCTTCGTTCACACCGAAGAGGTCACTGGTTCGAACCCAGTATCGCCCACTTCTTGCGGAGTATGCCGGGGTCCGGAGGCCGAAAGGTTTTGGGCTCCGGCCTTTTAGTGCGCGCATGCGGCGGGGCGGAGCTTTCTCCGGTGCGGCTGCACCATGCGTATCCCCCCTCGAAGGGGGCACACAGCGGGAATTCACCTCGCTGGGGTCGGATCCCGATGGCGCTCGCGCTATTCCTGTGGCGTTACTAATGGCCAAACTCCCGTCGGCACAGTGGAATTCGGCAGCCGTGTGTCCGTGGCGGGGCGCAGCCCGGGGAGTGGGAATCCCGGGGGCGGAGCCCGGTGGTGGCAGGATGCCGGGGGAGAGGAGCGCCGATGACCTCAAGCCGCTGCCGGTACTGCTTCCGGTTCCGCAGTGTCTGGCGGCTCTCCGCGCCGCCGGAGAGCGTCTACGCCGTACTGGAGCGCGGTGAGGACTATCCAGCGTGGTGGCCCCAAGTCAGGGAGGTGCACGGCCTGGAGGAGGCCGTGGGGAGGGCGCGTATCCGGTCCGTCCTCCCGTACGACCTGTGGATCAC
>DATMEI010000183.1:0-7633 GCA_035556995.1 Streptomyces sp. | reverse complement strand
GGCCGCGGTCCGTGCCTGGGCGCGCGCGGGTGTCCGGCCACGCCGCGACATCGTGCTGGCGTTCACGGCGGACGAGGAGGACAGCGCGGACTACGGCTCGGACTACCTCGTCGACCAGCACGCCGGCCTCTTCGAGGGCTGCACCGAAGGGATCAGCGAATCCGGTGCCTTCACCTTCCACGCCGGGGAAGGGATGCGGCTGTATCCCGTCGCGGCAGGCGAACGCGGCACGGCCTGGCTCAGGCTCACCGCGCGTGGCAAGGCAGGACACGGTTCGAAGGTCAGCCGTGCGAATGCGGTCAGCAGACTCGCCGCCGCGGTGGCCCGCATCGGTGAGTACGAATGGCCGCAGCGCCTCACGCCCACCGTCAGCGCCGCGCTGAAGGAGCTGGCGGCGGTGCACGGACTGGCCGAACCGGACGTGGACGCACCGGACTTCGACGCCGACAAGCTGCTCGCCGAACTCGGACCGGCCGCTGCGCTGGTGGAGCCCACCGTGCGCAACAGCGCCAACCCGACGATCCTGGACGCCGGTTACAAGATCAATGTCATCCCGGGCAGTGCCACCGCCTTCATCGACGGGCGGATGCTGCCGGGCGGTGAGGAGGAGTTCAAACACACCCTCGACCGGCTCACCGGCCCCCTTGTGGACTGGGACTTCCACCATCGCGAGGTCGCCCTCCAGGCCCCGGTGGACTCGCCCACGTTCGCCGCGATGCGTGAGGCGCTGGAGCACTTCGACCCGGACGCCCACGTGGTGCCGTACTGCATGTCGGGCGGCACCGACGCCAAACAGTTCTCCCGTCTGGGCGTCGTGGGATACGGCTTCTCCCCGCTCAAGCTTCCCGAAGGCTTCGACTACCAGGCTCTCTTCCACGGCGTGGACGAACGTGTCCCGGTGGACGCCCTCCACTTCGGCGTACGCGTCCTCGACCGCACCCTGCTCGCCCTCTAGGTTCCCGGAGGCTTCCCCCACATGGCGACCACGACCGCCCCGTACGGCAGTTGGCCGTCCCCCATCGACGCCTCTCTCGTCGCCTCGCACGACGGGCGGCCCGACTTTCTCGGCGCCGTGGGCGAGGAGATGTGGTGGACGGAGCCACGCCCAGGCGAGGGAGGACGCCGCGCACTGATGCGGCTGTCCCCCTACGGCCAGGGCGGGGCGCAGTCGGTGCTGCCCGCCCCGTGGAACGTGCGCAACCGCGTCATCGAATACGGCGGCCTGCCGTGGGCCGGGGCCGCACGGGCGGTGGACGGACCGCTGATGGTCTTCACCCACTTCGCGGACCAGCGGCTCTACGCGTACGAACCGGACGTACCCGGCAGCGTGCCGAAGCCGCTGACCCCCCTCTCGCAGGTGTCCGACGGCGGGCTGCGCTGGTGCGACCCGGTGGTGGTGCAGGCGGACGGTGAGCAGCCCGAAGTGTGGTGTGTGCTGGAGGAGTTCACGGGGGAGGGCCCCACCGACGTACGGCGAATGCTGGCGGCCGTACCTCTGGACGGTTCGGCGGCCGAAGACCGAGCACGTGTCCGTGAACTGACCGGCGACTCCAGCCGCTTCGTGACCGGTCCACGGCTCTCCCCGGACGGCAGCCGCGTCGCCTGGCTCGCGTGGGACCACCCGGCCATGCCCTGGGACGGCACGCTCGTCAAGGCCGCACAGGTCACGGCCACGGGCGAGCTCGAGGACGTACGCACCGTGGCCGGCGGCCCTGAGGAGTCGGTGGCACAGGTCGACTGGGCTCCCGACGGCACCCTGCTCCTCGCCTCCGACGAGACCGGCTGGTGGAACCTGCAACGTCTCGACCTCGACGCCTCAACCGGCGCTTCAGGGAAGAGAGTTGCTCTCTGTCCGCGCGAGGAGGAATTCGCCGCCGGCCTGTGGCGCATCGGGCAGAAGTGGTTCGATCCGCTGCCGAACGGTCTGATCGCCGCCCTCCACGGACGCGGTGCCATGCGGCTGGGCATCCTCGACCCCGAGACCGGCGAACTCGTCGACGCCACCGGCCCGTGGACGGAATGGGCCGGTGTGGCCGTGGCCGGCACCCGCGTCGTCGGAGTCGCGGCCGGACCGCGCAGCTCCTACGAAGTCGTCGAGCTGGACACCGGCACGGGACACAGCCTCGTCGTCGCCGCGCACCACGAGGACCCGGTCGACCCGGCGCACTACCCGGAGCCGAGTGTCCGCACCTTCACCGGCCCGGACGGCCGCGACATCCACGCCCAGGTCTATCCGCCTCACCACCCCGGATACCGGGCCCCGGAGGGTGAGCTGCCGCCCTACGTGGTGTGGGCGCACGGCGGCCCGACCGGCCGCGCCCCCCTCGTACTCGACCTGGAGATCGCCTACTTCACCTCACGCGGCATAGGCGTCGTCGAGGTGAACTACGGCGGCTCGACGGGCTACGGGCGCGCCTACCGCAACCGGCTGCGCGAGCAATGGGGCGTCGTCGACGTCGAGGACTGCGCCGCCGTGGCCAGGCAGCTGGCCGCCGAGGGGGACGCCGACCCGGCACGGCTCGCCGTGCGGGGCGGCAGCGCCGGCGGCTGGACGAGCGCGGCCTCTCTGACGTCCCCCGTCACGGAGGGTCTGTACGCGTGCGGGACGATCAGCTATCCCATCCTCGACCTGACGGGCTGGGCCACGGGCGAGACCCACGACTTCGAATCCCAGTATCTGGAGTCCCTGGTCGGGCCGTTGAAGGACTTCCCCGAGCGCTACCGCGAACGTTCGCCGCTCCAGCACGCGGAACGGATCTCCGCGCCCTTCCTGCTGCTGCAGGGCCTGGACGACGTGATCTGCCCGCCCGTCCAGTGCGAACGATTCCTCGAAAAGATCGACGGACGTGGCGTGCCGCATGCGTATCTCACCTTTGAGGGCGAGGGCCACGGGTTCCGCCGCGCGGAGACCATCATCAGGACTGTCGAGGCCGAACTCGCCCTGTACGCACAGACTTTCGACATCGACAGGACCGACGTACCCACGCTGGAGCTGAAGGCATGACCCGGGCAGCAGACGCACAGGAGCAGGCAGGGGCGGCGACGGCACGCGAGACGGCCGCCCACCTCCCCGGCGGCTCCACGACGATCCCCGGCACTCCGGCCACCGGCACCCCGGCCACCGGCACCGCAGCCACCGGCACCGCAGCCACGTCGGCCACCGTCACCGGCGACACAGCCACCGCCCCTCTGACCAGACCGCGCCGGCTTCGGCGCGGAGACCGGGTCGGCATCGTCGCACCCAGCGGGCCGGTGCCGAGGGAAAGGCTCACCGCGGGCGTGGACACACTGCGCGACTGGGGTCTGGAGCCGGTCCTGGGCCCGCATGTGCTGGAACCTCACCCGTCCATGGCCCACCTGGCGAGCGCGGACGAACACCGCGCCCGCGACTTCCAGGAGGCCTGGTGCGACCCGTCGCTCTCAGCCGTCATCGCTGCCCGCGGCGGCTACGGCGCACAGCGCGTCCTCGACCTGCTGGACTGGGACCTGCTGCGCACGGCCGCCCCGAAGGTGTTCGTCGGCTACAGCGATCTCACCGTGCTGCACGAGGCGTTGGCGCAGCAGCTGGGGCTCGCCACCCTGCACGGGCCGATGGCGGCCACGGCCTCCTTCCTCGGCGACGAGGCGACGCGTGAACATCTGCGACGGACGCTCTTCACCCCGGAGAGCGTCCGCGAGATCGGCCCCGTGGAGGGCACCCGCACGCTTGTCCCCGGTCGCGCGCGAGGCATCACTCTCGGCGGGAACCTCTCCCTGCTGGCCGCCGAACGCGGCACGAGGCACGCCCGTCCGTCTGCCGCGGGCGGAATCCTGCTGCTGGAGGACATAGCTCAGCAGCCCTACAGCCTCGACCGGTTGCTGACCCAACTCCTCCGCTCGGGCTGGTTCGAAGGAGTCGCCGGTATCGCCCTGGGATCCTGGACGGACTGCGGCGAGCGCGAAGACGTCCGGGTGGTGCTGCGGGAGCGGCTCGCACCGCTGGGCGTCCCCGTCGTCGAGGAACTGGGCTTCGGCCACGGCACCTCGACTCCGACTCTTCCCCTGGGCGTCCCGGCCGTACTGGACGCGGACGCCCGCACCCTCACTTACGACGAACCGGGACTCCTGTGACCGCGATCGAAGCCTCCATCCCACCACTGCCCCCGGGCGAGCCCGAACCCTCCGTCGCAGACCCCCATGTCCTGCTGCGCGGATACCTCGACTACTACCGCGAAACCCTGCTGCGGAAGATCGACGGGCTCTCCGAGCGGGAGCTGCGCGGCAGCCGCCTGCCGTCCGGCTGGTCACCGCTGGAGCTGGTGCGCCACCTGACCTACGTCGAACGCCGCTGGCTGTGCTGGGGTTTCGAGGCCGAGAAGATCCCCGACCCGTGGGGTGACAGGGGCGGCGACGAGAGGTGGCGGGTCCCGGACGGAGTGACGGTGTCCGACACCGTGGCCGCCTTCCGGGCACAGTGCGACCGCTCCCGGGAGATCGTCCGCGATGCGCGTCTGGACGCGCACGCCCGGCTCGGTGGCCGTTTCCCCACGGAGGAGGAGGCACCGTCCCTGGCCTGGATCCTCTTCCATCTGCTCCAGGAGTACGCGCGGCACGTCGGCCAGCTCGACGTCGCACGGGAGCTCGCGGACGGAGCGACGGGGGAGTAACGGGGGACAGGGCGGGGCCCGGGCAGCCGGAGTGCTCAGAGCCCGGCCACGTCCGCCAGGATCCGGGCCTGCCCCATCAGCCGGACGCTGCCGGTCAGATCGGGGTCCTCGTCGACGGACCACAGCACGTACTCGACATGGCGTGCCACGGCCCAGGCACGTACGCGCGCCGTGTCCTCACCGAGCGCGTCGGCCACGAGGGCTGTGCGCCGGGCGAGAACCCGGTGCGGCTCGGGGTGCGCGAAGGGGTCGTCGACCTGCTCGATCAGCGGCCAGGGATCGAAGGCCGGGTCTCCGGACATCGGTTTCGTGTCGATCGCCAGCCACGGCTCGCGCTCGGAGGCCAGCAGATTGCCCGGGTTGAAGTCGCCGTGCACGACGGTCTCCCGCGCTGCGGTGAGCGGGAGTTCGCGGAGCAACCCGGCGGCCAGCGTGAAGAGTCCCGTGTCCAGCTCGTCCGGCCAGCCGTGCCGCGCGGCGCGTTCGCGGGCGAGGTCCGCCCACTCGCCGGTCACCTTCGAGAGGCACTCCACGCACGACTCTTCACCCAGCCCGCCCTGCCCCGCGTCCCACAGCCTGCGCAGTACGCCGGCTCCCAGCAACAGCCGTTCCTCGGCGGGCAGATGACCGGCTGCGCCCAGCTCCGTGCCCGGTTCGCACCGCTCCAGCAGCAGCGCGTACCGCTCCGGATCGTGCTCGTGCACCAGCACCGCGCCGTCTCCCGCCCACAGCCGCAGCACCTCGCCCTCGGGCCGCGCTTCCCGGTGCGGCCAGGTCACCTTGAGGACGACGCGTGTGCCGTCCGTACGTTCGGCGGGCGCGGCCCATGAGCAGCTGCCGCCGTGGTACGGGGAGCCGAGCCGCAGCTCCCAGCGTTGACGCAACTCTTCGACGAGCGTGGGCAGTTGCTCCAGCCAGTCGCGCCCGCTCGCGGTCCGCCGCATGGCGTTCAGCACCGGCAGGGAGGGCGGAAAGAGGGCGTCGTCGGTCACGGTACGTTCGTACCATGCCGACCACTTCCGGGGCCCGGGGCCCAGCCAGTGACTCAGCCGCAGCCGCGCCCTCGGAAGCGCCCGTGGACGTCCGCGTCCTGCGGGTGTCCGCGTATGCGGACCAGGCCGCCCGTGAAATGTCGCTGCTCTCCGATGAGGAACGGGACCGCGGCGCCGCGTTCAGGCTCCAGGCGGACCGGGACCGCTACCACGTCGCCCACACCGCGCTCCGCCGCGAACTAGCAGAACGCCTCGGCACGATGCCGGCCGCGGTCGCCCTGACCCGCGCCGGCTGCCCGGTCTGCGGTGGCCCGCACGGCCGCCCTTCCGTCCCCGGCGACCCACTGCACTTCTCCCTCTCCCACGCCGGAGACCTGGTGCTGCTCGCCTTCGCCGGCGCGCCGGTCGGCGTGGACGTCGAGCAGGAGCAGGGCACTTCGGTCGTCACGCAAGTCGCCCGCGCCCTGCACATGCGTGAGCAGGAGGAGCTGGTGGCTCTCCCGCAGGCCCGGCGCCCCGCCGCCTTCGCCCGCTGCTGGACCCGCAAGGAGGCCTACCTCAAGGGGACGGGCACAGGGCTCGCGGAAGATCCCGCGGTTTCCTACGTGGGCACATCTGAGGTTCCCGTTCCGCCTCCGGGCTGGCAGATCGCCGACATCTCCGTGCCCGGCGGCTACGCCGCAGCCTGGGCTCTCCGGCTCGACTCCGCCTCCCCGCACGCCGGTTGACCGCGCGCGGGCTGCGCACGGGCTGTACGCGGGCCGCACGCGGCCCAACGAACCGGGAATGCACCGGCACCGCCCCGGAATGCGACCTGTTCAACGCGCCGCCCACCGTGTTCCATGGTCGTCAGGGGTCCCAGGAGGGAGGGCCGCCCCGTGAACCGGGTCCACCACGAAGAGGATCGAGGTAGCCGTGCCGACGACGCTGCGTCACACCACTCTGACTCTGCCCCTCGCGCCCGTCGGTCCCGAGAACCCGCTGCCCCCGCTGCTTCCCCTCGACGAGATGCACACCCTCGACGAGCGTGAACGGGCCGCGCTGCCCGCCGAGATGGCGCGTCAGGTGGGGTACGCGCCGCTGCGTTCCGTGCTGCCCACACGCATCCTCGACGGCTACACACGTGAGCGCGCACCCGCCGCCCTCGACGCCCTCGTCATCGAGAACGACCGGCTGCGTGCGACTGTGCTGCCGGGGCTCGGTGGCCGTATCCACTCGCTGCACCACAAGCCCACGGGCCGCGACCTGCTGTACACCAACCCCGTACTCCAGCCTGCCGACTTCGCGCTCAACGGCGCATGGTTCTCCGGCGGCATCGAGTGGAACATCGGCGCGACCGGCCACACCACGCTGTCCTGCGCGCCGGTGCACGCGGCGCGCGTGCCCGCTCCGGACGGCGGCCAGATGCTGCGGCTGTGGGAGTGGGAGCGGCTGCGCGACACCCCCTTCCAGGTCGATCTGTGGCTGCCCGAGAACTCCGACTTCCTCTACGTCGGCGCCCGTATCCGCAATCCGCACGACCGGTCAGTGCCCGTGTACTGGTGGTCCAACATCGCCGTTCCGGAGGAAGAGGGCACGCGGGTGCTCGTACCGGCCGAGGAGACCTGGTACTTCGCCTACGAGCGCCGGCTGCGCCGCATCCCCGTGCCGGAGTGGGACGGCGCGGACCGCTCATATCCGCTGGGCAGCGAATTCCCCGCCGACTACTTCTACGAGATCCCCGCTCCCACCAGGAAGTGGATCGCCTCGCTCGACGCGAACGGCACGGGTCTCGTGCAGACCTCCACCTCGCTGCTGCGCGGCCGCAAACTCTTCGTGTGGGGCCACGGTCCCGGAGGGCGGCGCTGGCAGGAGTGGCTGACCGAGCCCGGGACGGGCGGCTACGCCGAGATCCAGGCGGGTCTCGCACGCACCCAGCTGGAACACGTCCCGCTCGACGCGGGGCAGGAGTTCGCCTGGATCGAGGCGTACGGCCCGCTCGCGGCCGACCCGGCT
>DATMEI010000182.1:0-7047 GCA_035556995.1 Streptomyces sp. | reverse complement strand
GCGTCCACGTCGTCGCGGGACGGCAGTGCGTGCGGCTGCGCCACGTCGAGGAGCGGCGCGAGGGCCCGTGCGCGGGCGAGGTCGTGGGGGTCGTCGATCTCCAGGACGCGGGCGGGGTCCGTACGGACGAGTTCGGTACGGCCGAAGAAGCGGTGCCCGGACTTGCGGAAGCCCGCGGCGTCCATCGCGTAGGCGGCGCCCGTCTCCAGGAGGTCCTGCGGGCGGTCCTGGCGGCGCGGCCGGTAGGCCTTGTCGTGGTTGACGCCGACTCCGCCGGCGGTTTCGGCGGCGTCGGCGGGCTCCGTGCCGTTCGCGCCGTTCACAGCGTTAGCGCCGTCGGCGCCGTCGCGCCAGACGAAGCCGTGGAAGGGTGCGACGGTCAGGGCGCTGTCCGCGCCTCCCTCGACGATCGCGCCCGCCACTCCGTCGACGTCCTCGCGCTTGATGAAGGGGCTGGTGCACTGCACGAGCAGCACCACGTCGGCGGCCCGTCCCGAGCGTGCTTCGCAGGTGTCCACGGCGTGCAGCACAGCCGCTTCGCTCGTGGCCGTGTCGCCGGCTATCTCCGAGGGCCGCTCCACGACTTGGGCTCCCGCCGCGCGTGCGGCGGCGGCGATGCCGAAGTCGTCGGTTGAGACGACGACGTCCGTCACCAGCTGCGCGGCCAGGCACTCGCGTACGGCCCTGGTGACCAGCGGGGCCCCGCCGACAGTTTCGAGGTTCTTGGCGGGGACGCCCTTCGAGCCTCCGCGAGCGGGGATGACGGCCACGACACGGCGGGCCGTCCCGGTCCCGGGCCCGGTTCCTGTACCCGTCTCGAACAACTCAGTCATATCTGCTCCTCGGCGGTGAAGGGGGAAGGGCCGGCGGCGTCGGGGTGCGCGGCGTCAGGGCCTGCTTTGCGGCTTCTCACAGCTCCCCCATGCGGCGGATCACCGGCGCCACGCGTTGCACGCCGTGCCTGTACGCGCCACGCGCCGCGTCACGCACGGCGCCGCGAACCGCCCCGCGCAGCCCGGAGGCCGCAGCGTCGTCGGCTGCCGCCGCCGCGCCGGGCAGCGGGGCGCCGTCCACGTCGAGGCCGTAGCGGGCGAGGACGCCGGGCAGGTAGCCGGGGGCCGTGGTGGGTGTGTAGTACGGGGCGAGCGCGGGGAGTTGGTCACGCGCGGCCAGTTCGGCGACCCGTCCACCGGCCGCGTCGAAGGCGCGCTCGTACTGGACTCCGGGCAGTACGCCCTGCCGCGCCGTCCACTCGGCTGCCGCCTCCGGCAGGAATCCGGCGTCGAGTTGGTCCCAGGAGGCGAGACAGCCCGAGCCGAGGAAGTGGTGGTTGCCCAGCACCTCACGCACTCCGAGGTCGGTCAGTACGGCCGTGGGGATCGCGCGGTGCAGGGATTCCAGGGCAGCGGTGGAGCTGACCGTGACCAGCAGGTCCGTACGGTCGAGGACCTCGCCCATGTGCCCGTAGACCAGGCGGCAGTTGGCGGGCAGACCGCCGGACAGCCGGCCCGCGAGCTTCTGGTACGGCTGCTCCTCGATGTGCGTGGTGTGCTCGCCCGGCCTGCTGCGCAGCTTGATGAGGACGTCCCGCTCCGGATGCATGCGTGCGTGCTCGACGGCACGGCGCAGCAGATAGGCGCGGTCTGCGCGGCTCGCCGGCACGGACGGCTGCGCGGCGAAGACGACGGTGAACGGCCGTTCCGCGTACGGGCCTTGGTCCGGCCCCTCGTACGGTGCGCCGCCCAGGAAGGGCAGTGCGCCCTCGGTGACGGAGGAGTCGTCGGCCCCGACACCGGTGTAGACGGAGCGGAAACGCTCGGCGTCGAAGCGGGAGTTGGCGAGTACGACGTCGGCGCCGTGCCGCAGCAGCAGCCCGTCGGCGAGCTTCTCGTACACCACGCCGACGTAGCCGGTGACGACCACGGGGCGGCGTACGAAGCGTCCGGTGGCGCCGCGCTCGTGACCCTCTTCAAGGGCCTGCGATCCCGGGGCGCCCTGCGTGCCCTGCGAGCCCTCGGGCTCGGCCGCGCGGGCCATGCCGTGCAGCATCGCCTGCACCGCGCCGCCGACGCAGGCGAGGACCACCACGTCGTACGCGCCCCTGTCCGCGACATCCCGCACGAAGCCCACACCGCTGGTCTCGCGCAGCGAGTCGACGGTGACGCCGACCTCGGCGAGCTGCCGGGGCGTGGGAGTCGCCCGGCCGCGCAGCAGCAGCCCGTCGATCCGGGCGCCGGGCATGAGGCGGCGGGCTGTGAGCGCGCCCCATTTCCAGCGGGTGTCGGAATCGGCGAGCACTGCTGTCCGCAGTGCGGGGGCGGAATCCGCGGAATCCTGAAGAAGTGCGGAACGGTTGGGTGATGACACGTCTCAGACGTTAGAAAGCAATTCCGGAGTCCGGCCCAACGCAAATACAACAGACGGTTAACAGCGCGCCGCAGTACGGCCAACCCGGCTGCCCGGAATGCGCGTTCACCACCTCGCCATGCGTCGTTCACCATCGCGTACACCGCAGGTCACAACGCGGGCGGCGAGCACCTTTAAGGTCTGCCGGGTGGTTAAGCTCTCCGTCATCGTGCCGTTCTACAACGTGCAGACCTATGCCCCCGAAACCCTGCGCAGTCTACGCGCCAATGCGCGTGAGGACATCGAATTCATTCTTGTCGACGACTGTTCGACAGACGGCACCCCAGAGATTCTCGCGGGTGCCGAGCAGGACCTTCGCGGAGCCGTCCTTGTCCGGCACGAGCGCAACGGCGGCCTCGCCACTGCCCGTAACACCGGTCTGGACGTGGCCCGCGGCGAATATCTGACCTTCCTCGACGGCGACGACTGGCTTGCGCCCGGGTACTACCCGGAGCTGCTCGCCGCCATCGAGCATCTGGGGTGCGACTTCCTGCGCACCGATCACGTCCAGTGCACCGCCCGCGCCCGTACGATCTCGCGCGTCCCGCACGGCCGCCGCGGCGTCGTCATGGACCCGCGCAAGGCGATCCTGCCCGCCGACCGCACCACCTCCGTCGACTACGCCTACGCCTGGGCCGGCATCTACCACCGCAGGCTGCTCGACGACGGCCTGCTGCACTTCACGCACGGGCTGCGCACCGCCGAGGACCGGCCGTGGATCTGGCGGCTGCACCGCGAGGCGAAGTCCTTCGCCGCCGTGGGGCTGATGGGTGTCTTCTACCGGCGCGGTGTCGCCTCCTCGCTCACCCAGATCGGGGACGTACGGCAACTGGACTTCATCAAGGCCTTCGACCAGGTCATCGAGGAGACGGCCAAGGACCCGGAAGCGCAGACGCTGCTGCCGAAGGCCGTACGCACCTACTGCGCGATCATCTCCCACCATCTGACCAGCGGAAGATTCGAACCTCACGTGGCACGCAAGCTGCGTGCGCTGAGCGCCGCCGCGCTCAAGCGGCTGCCCTCCGGCGTACTCGCGGACGCGCTGGACTCCATGGACGTCGAGCGCGCCTCCCGGCTGCGCAGGCTGCGCCGCCGCCCGGCCGCCATGGGCCGCAGCCTGGAGGAAGCCGCATGAACGGGACGACCGCACGAGAAGCGGACCGAGGACGGACGACGACCAGGATGCGCACGCAGATCTTCTTCGCCTCGACGCTCTACGGGGCCGCGACGCTCGCCGCCGCGCTGGACGCCGGGCACTTCACCTCCTGCCCCGGCCACCGGGCCGAGGAGCCACACCGCAGGCTGCTGCTGGTCAGCAACAACACGGCGAACCCCGAGACGGCGCCCGCTCTGGACGCCATGCCCGGCTTCGAGCGGCTGCGGGGGCGCTTCGACCGCGTGCTGTCCTGGAACGAGGCCATCCGGCCGTTCCACCCGGGCGGCTGGTCCCCGCGTACGGACGACGTGCCGATGTGGGAGCGCTACCTGCGGCTTCTGTGGGGCCTGGGCGAGGACGAGATCGAACTCGTCGTCGAGTCCATCCAGGTCGAACCGGCCCTGGCCGTCGCCCGGTTGTTCCCCGACGCGCCGATCGACGTCTACGCCGACGGCCTGATGAGCTACGGGCCGACCCGCAACAAACTCGACCCCCTGGTCGGCACGCGGGTGCGGCGGCTGCTCCACCTCGACCTGCTGCCGGGCCTGGAACCGCTGCTGCTCACGGAGTTCGGCGTCGAGGGCGAGGTGGTCTCCACCGGCGCCTTCAAGTCCGTACTCGCCGAACTGGCCCAGGACGTACCGCCGTCGGTGACGGCGGCACCGTCCGGCTCGGCGCTGCTGCTGGGGCAGTACATGTCCGCGCTGGAGATCCTCACCGCCGAGGAGGAGGAGCAGCTGCACGTACGGATGCTGCGCGGCGCCGCCGAACTCGGCCACCGCAGCGTGGTGTTCAAGCCGCACCCCGTCGCACCGGCACGGTTCTCGCGTGCGCTGGAGAAGGAGGCAGGTGAACTCGGCGTGGAACTGCACGTCTTGAGCGCACCGGTGCTGGCCGAGGTGCTGTACGAGCAGATGCGTCCGTCCCTCGTCGTCGGCTGCTTCTCGACCGCTCTGCTGACGGCCGCCTCCTTCTACGGGCTGCGCGTGGCCCGTACGGGAACGGAACTGCTGCTGGAGCGGATAGCGCCCTACCAGAACAGCAACCGCCTGCCGGTCACCCTCGTCGATGCCGTGCTGCCCGACATCGCCGACGCGGCGGCGGTCGGCGCGTGGCGAGCACCGGACGCGGACGAGGTGGAGCGCGAACTGACCGGTCTGGTACGGGCCGTGGGGTTCTGCATGCAGCACGAGATCTACCCGGGCATGCGCCCCGACGCGGAACGGTATCTGGCGGGGCACTACGGCCCCCGTACCCGCCGCTACTTCAAGCGCCGCCGCCTCACCTCGCTCGGCCTGCCCGGAGCTGTGCCGCGCCGGCTCGCGTTCGTGCCGCGCAACCGTACGGTGCGCAGGGTGGCCCGGCGCGCAAGGGCGCTGAAGCGGGCGGCACTCGGCTGACCGTCGCCGCAAGGCGCACGCCTCCCGGGGACGCGAGGCGCCGGCAGACCCGTCCCGGGCTGCCGGCGCCGTCGCGCGCCTGCGTGTGCGGGCGAGCCGGTACAAGTCCTCAGACCACCGGCCACAGCAGCAGCAGGAAGATCAGCGAGACCACGGATATCAGCGTCTCCATCACCGACCAGGTCTTGACGGTCTGGCCGACGCTCATCCCGAAGTACTCCTTCACCAGCCAGAACCCCGCGTCGTTGACGTGGCTGAAGAAGAGCGAGCCCGCACCGACCGCCAGCACCAGCAGCGCGGACTGCGCGGAGTTCATGTCGGCGGCGAGCGGCGCGACGAGCCCTGCCGCCGAGATGGTCGCCACCGTCGCCGAGCCCGTCGCGAGACGGATGCCGACCGCGATCAGCCAGCCCAGCAGCAGCGCCGGGACGGACCAGTCCTTGGACAGGTCGAGGATCATCTCACCGATGCCGACGTCGACCAGCGTCTGCTTGAAGCCGCCGCCGGCGGCCACGATCAGGAGGATGCCCGCGATCGGCAGCAGGGACTTCTCGACCGTCGACGTGATCCGTCCCTTGGTGAAGCCCGCGGCCCTGCCCAGCGTGAACATCGCCGCGATCACGGCCACCAGCAGCGCGATCATCGGTGAGCCGACCACGTCCAGGACCCGCTGCACGGAGTTCTCCGGGTCGTCGATCACGATGTCCGTCAGCGCCTTGGCGAGCATCAGCACGACGGGCAGCAGCACGGTCGCCACGGTCACGCCGAAGCCGGGCCGCCGCTCCAGGTCCTCCGAGGGACGCTGCGGGACGATGCCCTCCGGCGGCTGTACGTGGACCCAGTTGCCGGCGATACGGCCGAAGAGCGGCCCGGAGATGATCAGGGTCGGGATGCCGACCAGCACGCCGAAGGCGAGCGTCACGCCGAGGTTGGCGTCCACGGAGTCGATGGCGGCGAGCGGCCCGGGGTGCGGCGGCACCAGGCCGTGCATCACCGAGAGGCCCGCGAGAGCGGGGATCCCGATGCGCATCAGCGAGTAGTTGCCGCGCTTGGCGACGAGCAGCACGACGGGGATCATCAGCACGATGCCGACCTCGAAGAAGAGCGGCAGCCCGATGATGCCGGCGATCAGCGCCATCGCCCATGGCATGGCGCGCTCGCTCGTCCGCGCGAGGATCGTGTCGACGATCTCGTCCGCGCCTCCGGAGTCGGCCAGGAGTTTCCCGAGGATCGCGCCCAGCGCGATGAGGACGCCCACTCCGGAGACCGTGTCGCCCAGCCCCGTGGAGAAGCTCTCGATGGTCTTGTCCAGCGGGGCGGCGGCCGCGGCTCCCAGCACGAGGGTGCCGAGGGTCAGCGCCAGGAACGCGTGGACCTTGAAGCGGGTGATGAGGACGACGATGACGGCGATACCTGCCAGGGCGGCGAGCCCCAGCTGGGCGTTTCCGGCCGAGCTGATCGGATCGATGGGCTCCGGTCCGGCCGCGAGTATCTCGGCACTGAGATTGGGCACGGCTCTTGCTCTTCTTTCTCTACGGGTCTGCGGATCTGCCGCGTCTGCGGCCTGCGGATCCGCGCGTCGACGTGTCTACGGGCGTACGGGCGGCGGCACCGCGCACTGCTCACGGAGCACGGCGAGGGCACGTCCGGTGACGGTGTCCGGGCCCACCCGTACGGAGACGGCGGCCCCCCGCTCGTCCGGCTGAAGCGGCTCCAGCGTGGCGAACTGCGACTCGAGCAGGCTCGGAGGCATGAAGTGGTCCGCGCGCTGTTCCATGCGCTGCGCGATGAGCGACCGGTCTCCGGTGAGGTGGAGGAAGAAGACGTTCGGTGCGGCTGTGCGCAGCCGGTCGCGGTACGCGCGCTTGAGCGCGGAGCAGCTGACCACGCCCCCGAGTCCTTCTCTCTCGCGCGCCCAGCTGCCGATCGCGTCGAGCCAGGGCACGCGGTCGCCGTCGTCCAGCGGGGTGCCGGCGGTCATTTTGGCGACGTTCGCCGGCGGATGGAAGACGTCGGCCTCGGCGTAGGGCACTTCCAGCGCGTCGGCCAGGAGCCCGCCGACGGTGGTCTTGCCGGTACCGGCGA
>DATMEI010000181.1:0-3154 GCA_035556995.1 Streptomyces sp. | reverse complement strand
CGGTGGTCATAGCGTGAGGGAAACGCCCGGTCACATTCCGAACCCGGAAGCTAAGCCTGACAGCGCCGATGGTACTGCATGCGGGAGCGTGTGGGAGAGTAGGACACCGCCGAACAACTTTTGAAAAGGCCGTGGTACTTGGACTGTTCAGTCCGGGGACCACGGCCTTTTTTCGTGGCTTCACCGGGAGTTCATCTCCCGCCTTCAGCATCGCGTTCATGGGGACGAAAGATGTGACTGCAGCCGGTGTGAGTCCAGGAGACGAGGTCGTGGTGCCTGCCTTCGGAGGTGCCGAAGTTGCGGGAGCAGTAAGGGCGGTGGGTGCCCGCCCTGTCTTCGCGGACATCGATCCGCGCAGTTTCTGCCTTGATCCGGAGGCGGTTGAGGCTGTGGTGACCCAGAGGACGGCTGCCATAGCGCCCGTGCATCTCTTCGGCCACCCCGCGGACATGGTGTGCCTGAGTGAGCTGGCGCAGCGCCGGGGACTGAGGATCGTCGACCTCGACGCGTCACCTCCCGTCGTATCTGTGGATGCGGTGCGGCGCCGGCAGTACGCGTCCTATCTGGACGTTCGTCTGCGGGGCGTCGGCATACCGACCGTCGCGTTGGGGGTCGAGCACGCGTACACGGACTACGTGGTGCGTGTGCCCGGCAACGGGAGGCCGGACAGGGACGCCTTCAAGCATGCGCTGCGAGCGCGAGGAGTGGCCTGCTACGTGCCGGTGAAGGCGCCCGTGCACCGCACGGCCGAGTTCCGCGCCGACGTGCGGCTTCCCGAGTCGGAGCGGGCTGCGGACGAGACGCTTGCGCTGCCTCTGGAAGCGTCGATGACGAAGCGTGAACTGCACCGTGTGGTGTCGGCATGCAACGGGCTGGGTGGCCTGCTGATGGAGCCGGCGTGCTGAACTCGCAGGCTTCTGCCGTGCGTTGAAGCCCCGGGCTATTTCTCTCTGCAGGGGCGGGCAGTGGCTGTTCGGACGCCCGCCAGTGATCAGGTAGCATCGGCGGCGCCGCAGCGCGCCCCAATAGCTCAGTCGGCAGAGCGTCTCCATGGTAAGGAGAAGGTCAACGGTTCGATTCCGTTTTGGGGCTCTCAGTAAGGAAGTTGAGAAGGCTCCCGCCCACGGGCGGGAGCCTTCTTCTGTGTGCGGAAGGCCAGTCTCCGTCCGTCTACTCCGGGACTCGCATGGCGACGATGGCCATGTCGTCGGAGGGGGCGTCGCTCGCGAACCGTTCGACCGCACGCATGATGCGTGCAGCCACCGCACCGGCCGTCAGACCTGTGCAACTGGTGAGGACATCCGCCAGCCCGTCGTCGCCGAGCATGCGTGTGCCTTCGCGGCGTTCCGTGACGCCGTCGGTCACGCACAGCAGGACATCGCCGGGTTCGAGGATGATCGTCTGCTCGTACAGTTCGAGGTCGTCCATCACGCCGAGAAGCGGCTGCGGATCGGCGGCCGGTTCCACGCTGCCGTCCTGGCGCAGACGCAGCGGCAGCGGATGACCGGCGCAGACGACCTTGAGTTCGGCGCTGCCGTCGCTCTGCGGCCTCAACTCGCCGTAGAGGAGCGTCAGGAAGCGGCTGCGGGCACCCTCGTCGAGGATCGCGGTGTTGAGGCGGTCCAGTACCGCAGGGCCGCCCAGGCCCTCGCGGGCCAGCAACCGCAGTGCGTGCCGGGCGAGTCCGGTGACGGCTGCGGCCTCGGGGCCCGTACCGCAGACGTCGCCGATCGCGAAGCCGTAGGTGCCTTCGGAGATGTCGAAGAGGTCGTAGAAGTCACCGCCGACCTCGTTGCCTTCGCCTGCCGCGCGGTAGATGACCTCGACTTCGACTCCGCCGCTGACTTCGGGCAGTTCGGGTGGCAGCAGGCTGCGTTGCAGGGACTGGCTGATGGCGGTGCGTTCCGAGTACAGCCTTGCGTTGTCCAGGGCGAGTGCCGCACGGCGGGAGAGGTCCTCGGCGAGTTCGAGGATCTCCTGGCGGAAGCGTTCGTCGGTCGGCTTCCCCAGGGTGAGCATGCCGATGACGCGGTTGCGTGCGACGAGCGGAAGGACCACGGTTTCGCCGCCGACCGCCGATGCAGTGGCCCGAGCCGTTGCCGGGGAGAGGTGAAGTTCCTCCTCGCCCAGCACCACGCTCCGCAGAGATGTGCGAAGGGCAGCCGAGTGCGCCGCGTCGGTGGGGGCGCTCCAGACACGTGCACCGGGGGTGGGCACCGGGTCCGGCGGATCGACCTTCGCCAGCAGTGCCTTGAGGTTGTCGATACGGTCCTCGTCCTCGTGCAGAACATAGGACAGCTTCGGGTCGGAGCCCGGCTCGGCCACCGTGTAGACGGCACACCAGGCGGCCAGCGTGGGCACCGTCATCTGGGCCATCAGCGCAAGCGTCTGGTCACGGTCGAGCGTGCCTGCCAGGAGGTCGGACGCCTCGACGAGGAAGGAGAGAGAGCCGCGGCGCAGCCGCTCCAGCTCCGTGAGGCGCGCACGTTCGACGGCGAGGGCGATGCGGTCGGCGGCGAACTGCAGCCGCAGGGCTTCCTCGTTGGTGTAGCGGCCCGGCGATTCGGTGGCCACACCCAGTGAACCGGTCAGCCGGCCCTCGACCTTGAGCGGAACGGTGACAACGGCGCGCATGCCTGTCCCGGCCAGCAACGGGACCGCGCCCGGTACGACGGTGAGGTCTTCGTGTACGGAGGGCATCCGGGCGGAACCGTACCGGCCTGTTCCCGCCTCCACCGGAACGCGGGCGAAGCGCTGACGTGCGGAGGGAAGCCCGGTGGACGCCCGTACCTCCAGCTCTGTCTCGTCGTCGGTGGCCAGCAGCAGGTACGCGGCGTCGCCGTCGAGCATGTCGCGTGCTCGCTCGACTGTCCGCTGCAGCAACCCGTCGAGATCGTCGGGCGCGGGGGAACCGATGAAGATTTCGAAGGGGTCGGCCGGGCTGTCGCCGCCGTCCTGGCGGCTGGCCGAGTCGGGGGCCGGCGAGCGCAACGGAGTCTGCAGGATGGCGCGCTCGTGATCGCGGACGAGTAGGCAGACAGTGGACGGTTCGCCGTCGCTGTCGCGCACGCGGAGGTGTGAGGCGTAGACGGGGATCGTACGGCCGTCGGCGCCGCGCAGCCCGTACGAGCCCTCCCAGCGGGAGAGCTGCAGC
>DATMEI010000180.1:0-6684 GCA_035556995.1 Streptomyces sp. | reverse complement strand
ATCGCCCTGAGCTTCCCCTCCAGCCGCCGGGCATGGCTGGAGGCCCTGTGTGCCGCGGCCGACGCGGTCGCCGTCTGGGGAGGCGAGGACGCCGTGGCCGGCGTCGCCGCGCTCACGCCGCCCGGCTGCCGGCTGGTCGAGTGGGGCCACAAGATCTCGTTCGCGTACCTGACCCGCGATGCCTGGAGCGACCCCTCCGTCCAGTCCGCGCTCGCCACGGACGTCTGCCGCCTCGACCAGCAGGCCTGTTCCAGCCCCCAGGTCGTCTACCTCGACACCGACGCCCGGGAGGAAGTCTTCGCCTTCGCCGACACCTTCGCGGCCCAACTGGCGCAAGTCTCCGACAAGTTGCCACTCACCTCACTCGATGTCGCCGAGCACGCAGAGATCACCAACACCGAACTCGTCGCCCGACTCGAACAACATCTCGGCCTGACCCGGGTCGTCGCCGCCGCCGACGGCTCCTGGCGCGTCCTCGCCGACACCCGTCCAGCAATGGCAGCCTCACCGCTCCACCGCAGCGTCTGGGTGAAGCCGCTGCCACGCCACGACATGGCCGCCACCCTGCGACCCATGCGGCGCTACCTCCAGACCGCGGCGATCGCCGGCACCCGCACAGACGTGGCGGAGCTCAGCCGCTCCGTCGTCACCGCAGGGGTCACGCGAGTCACCCCGGTAGGCGCCATGCTCGACGCCTACGACGGCGAACCCCACGACGGCGTCTACGCGTTGCAGCGATACAGCAGGCGGGTCGCCGTACAGGCCGACCAGCGTTTCACCGCCACATCCTGCCTGGACGACCTTGTGGCTCCGGCCGTGCAACCGGCCCCGCCCACCGGCCCGTTGCTCGACAAGGCAGGCGTCCAGGAGCAGTTGCGGAGCCTGGCTCCCGAACACGCCCATCTGTACTTCCGCAGCGGCGGCAGCACAGGCGCGCCCGCCCTCTCGGTCTTCACCAACGCCGACTACGACACGCAGATGCGCGCCGCTGCGAACGGCCTGCTCGACTCCGGGTTCGATCCGGCCCGCGACCGCGCCGCCAACCTCTTCTACAGCGGCGGCCTGTACGGCAGCTTCATCAGCTTCTTCTCCATACTGGAGCGGCTGAACGCGACACAGATCCCGTTGTCCGCGGGCAACGACCTCGCCGCAGTCGCGGAAGCCCTGGTGACCTACCGGGCCGACACCCTCTTCGGCATGCCCTCCTACCTCTGGCAGCTCTTCCACACCCAGGGCGAGGCCATGCGCGCCTACGGCGGAGTACGGAAGGTGTACTACGGCGGCGAGCACTTCACCGCCGAGCAACGCCGCGTCCTCACCGACGACTTCGGCGTCGAGGTGATCCGGTCGGCCGCGTACGGCAGCACCGATCTCGGGCCGCTGGCATACCAGTGCGAGCAAGCCGATGGCTCCGTCCATCACGTGCTGACCGACCTGCACACCCTGGAGATCCTCGACCTCGAGGAGGACCGGCCGGTAAGAGCCGGTGAACCGGGGCGCCTGATCTTCACCAGCCGAGCCCGATCCGGGCAGCGGCTCGAGCGCTACCAGATCGGCGATATCGGCCGAGCGCTCAACGGTGCGTGCCCCTGTGGTAACCGTGCCCCGCGGATCGAACTCCTCGGCCGTCACGGCGATGTGGCACGCGTCGGCGCATACTCCTACCACTACCGGCGCTTCGTCGAAGCCGCCGAGACGCGCCTCGGCTACCGCGGAGAACTCCAGATCGTCCTCACCTCGGAGGCAGCGCGGGAGCGGCTCACCGTCCGACTCGACGAGCGCTACGCCCCGTCGGCCGGTTCCGCTCGAGCCGCCTTCCTGGCGGAGGTTCCGGGCCTGCGCTCCGCGGTCGAAGAGGAGGGCGTCCTCACATGCTCGATCGAGATCACCGACGGGGCCGCGTTCGAACGGACCTCGGCCAGCGGCAAGTTGCGCACATTCGTGGACCGGCGCACGACGGGATGACGTTCGGCGCAGGTCGGCAAACCGAGGTGGAGGCCTGGGCCCTTGAGAACTCCTACGACCCGCCGCATGCCGAAGCCCACCACACCTCCCGGGCGGAAATGCGGTGGGCTTCGGTCAGAGGGGGGCGCCTCCCCGGGACTCACCGAACACGTGGGTCATGGGGTGCTGTCGGCCCCGGTGAGACTCAGCTGTTCCGGGCGCCGCGGCGGCGGATCAGGTACATCGCGCCACCGCCGGCGACGAGGAGCGCGCCAAGGCCGGCGATGATCGGTGTGGCGGAGTTGCCTCCGGTCTCGGCGAGGCCGTCACCGCCGTCGTCGCCGGTCTGCGGGCCGGGCTCGTTCCCCCCGGTCCCGCCGTCGCCCTTCGGTGTCTCGCAGGTCGCCTCCGAGAGCACGATGTCACCGGCGGCCTTCACGATGTTCAGGTTGGCCGGGTTCACCTCGTACGACAGCTTCAGCGCTGTTGCGGTCCCGGAGGCGGACTCCGTGGTCTCTTGCTCCAACGCGATGTCGACGGTGCCCACGCCGGGCACCTTGATCTGCTTGCTGCCGGGTCCGTTGACGCTGACCGGCTTGCCGAGGACGGAGACGTTCTCCAGGTCGGCTTCGGCGGTGGGCTTCTCGCCCGCCTTGCAGGTGGCGGTGGCGGTGAGGAGGTCCGCGCTCACCAGCGGCTTGCCGATCAGGCCGGGTGCGAAGGCCCGGAGCCCGGCGAGCCTGACGTGGCCGACGGACCGTCGCGCGTCGGCACTGGCACCGGAGCGTGCGACGTCGGCCTGGACCAACTTCAGGGGCTGACCCTTGTTGGCGCCGTTCACCTCGGCGGTCAGCAGCGTCTCTTCAGCGTCCTGGGGAGCGCTGACGGCGTTGAGGGACGCCTTGACCGGAACCTTGGCGGCGTCGGCCACGGAGACGTCGAGATCGGCGCGGGCCGCGACAGCGGTCGCCTTGCCGGTCGAATCAGAGTGACCGTCCATGGGAGCGGCATGGGCGGGAATGGCGAGCACAGTGCCGGCGACCATCATGGTGGCGGCGCCCAACAGCGCGCACCGGCGAGCCCGCGAGCCCAAGACATGCGTGATCAAGTAGGGGAACCTTCCAGGGGACATGGAGCCACCAACGGCTGAACTACGGGGACAGCAGGGCCAGTTGAGGCTTCTGGTCCGGGGAATGATGCCGCTCGTCCGATCGTGGTGCAACTCCCGGTAACCCTTTTCGGTGAAAGACCGTCAGCAAGTTCGACGTCCATTCGAAATCCTCACTCTCCCGCCCCCACTCCTGCCCCTCCCAACTCCCGCCGTGCTGCTGTCTTTCTCAGCAGGGCGGGAGGCCAGTGCTGGGTGCGCGCCGTCCGGAGTGAGAGGGACACGTCTGTGTGGCAAGTGCAGTCACAGCGAAGAACACCGAAATACGCCAAGCCACTGCTGAATTTGAGGTTCGGGTGGCCCGGTCGGCTTGATCCGCCGGGCGTTGTTCACGGCTGCGGACCGGGTTACCGAACAATCCGTGCCGCCGTTGAACTGGGCATGCGGTGCCGGTGTCCGGCCCGCGAGGATTCGGTCAGAGGCCGGAGAGGGGTCGTTGGATGCTCAAGAGGGAGAGTCTCGCGGTGGTGGCCGCCGGGTTGCTGCTGGCCGTCGCCGGCTGCGGGAGCGGCGGGGCGGAGGGGAAGACCGGCGCGTCGGGCAGCGGCTCGGCCGATGCGGCGCAGGCGGGCCCGCCGTCCAAGAAGCTGGTGAAGTGGGTCGGCGCCGTGTGCGAGTCGACGGCCGGGCTCAAGACCGTACGGAAGGACAGCGCGGCGGATCTGAAGGAGATCCGGAAAACGAAGGAGCCCGGCCCGCCCGCCGAGCACCTCGCCGCCGGCTACATCTCCCGGACGTCGCTGCCGGTGGACGAGGCCGAACGCGGCCTGAAAGACCTCAGCTCGTCGGGCGTCCCCGCCGCCGACCGGCTGCGCGACGCCTGGCTGAAGAAGCTGAAGAAGGTCGTGGCAGAACTCGACGAGATGTCCCCTGCCGACGCCTTCGACGACGCCGAAGGCAGTGCCGCGGACGTCGACAAGCTCATCCAGTCCCTCACCTCGCCCGAGCCCAGCCTGGCCGCGCTGACCAAGAAGGATCCGCGGCTCGCGGGCGCACACAAGCGCGCGAAGCAGTGCGCTCCCGGCTGGAAGCCCGAAGAGGAGACGGGACAGCCCGCGCCCGACCCCACCGGACCGCTGCCGAAGGCGGCGGACGGCAAGAACACCGGCGCCTGCTCGGACGGCAAGTGCGAGGTCCTGGTGACCTCCGCGGTGGACATCACGGCGAACGGGCTGAACGTGCACGTCACCACGGATGACGACTCCGTCACCTTTCAGTCGGAGGGCGGCTACATGCGGCTGGGTGGCCAGGGCGGTGTGGCCAAGTTCGGCGACGACGTCAAGGTGACCGTCGTCGCGCAGAACGAGGACGGTGCCGTGCTGAAGTTCTCCATTCCCTGAGCGCCCGCGCCGCCCGGTCGCCGTGCACCTCGCCTCCGAGGTGCACGGCGACCGGGGTCAGCGTGTCTCGCAGGCTTGGCGGTAGCCGAGCTGCGGCAGGTGCTCCTCCCACTCGTCGTGGGTGAGTACGCCGCCGGTGCGATCGCATACGTAGTCAGCTGCGCGGTCCGCGTCCAGGGTCCACACCCGGGCCGTCAGGTCGTAGCTCGCGGACGTGAGGGAGTCGCCGTCCGGGCTGAACGCGACGGAGGTGACGCTGTCGAGATGGCCGGTGAGTTCCTGCCCGAGGGGTTCGGAGCGGGCCGGGTCGGCCACGTCCCACAGTCGCACCGTACTGTCGCCGCTGCCGGTGGCCAGGGTCCTCCCGTCCGGGGCGAAGGCCACGGACCTGACCGGCCCGCGGTGCCCGGCGAGTTCCTTCCCCGTTGGGCGAACGCGGTCCGTCCGCCGTACGTCCCACAGCCGCACCGTACGGTCCTCGCTGCCGGTGGCCAGGGTCTTCCCGTCCGGGGCGAAGGCCACCGAGTTGACCGGCTGGTCGTGCCCGGTGAGGGGGTCGCCCGCGGGCCGTGGCCGCCACCGCCCGCCATGGGATGTGCCCTGCTCGGAGAGCTTGGGGAAGTGCCACAGGCGCGCCGTGTCGTCCTCGCCGCCGGTGGCCACGGTGCGGCCGTCCCGTGCGAAGGCCACGGAGGTGATCGCGTCCTTGTGGCCGCGCAGCGGTTCGCCGACCGGGCGTACGCGTTCCGGGCGGCGTACGTCCCAAAGCCGTACCGCGCCGTCGGCTCCGCCGGTGGCCAGGGTCTTCCCGTCGGGGGCGAACGCGACGGCGGGGGCGCCGCTGTCGCCCGCTTCCAGCGGTTCGCCGAGCGGAGCGGGACGCCCGGGCGCCGAGACGTCCCACAGCCGTACGGTCCCGTCCTTCGAGCCGCTGGCCAGGGTGCGGCCGTCCGGGGCGAACGCGACGGCCAGCACCTCGTCGTCGTGGCCGGTGAGGATCCGCGGTTTCCGGCCCGGCCGGCCCGCCTCACCGACGTTCCACAGGCGGATCAGCGCGTCGGTGGTGCTGGCGGCGGCGAGCAGCCGGCCGCCTGGACTGTAGGCGACGGCGGTCAGGGGGTTGGTGAAGTCGGTGAGGACCGTCGGCGGGCGGTGCCACAGCCGGACGCTGCGGTCGGCCCCGGTGCTGGCGAGGGTGCGGCCGTCCCGGCTGAAGGTCACCTCCCACACGGCGTCCGTGTGGCCGGTCAGCGGCTCCCCGAGCTGCTGCGGGTACGCGGGGTTGGCCACGTTCCACAGGACCGGGGAGTCGTCCTCGCCCGCGGTCGCCAGGGTGCGGCCGTCGGGGCTGAAGGCCACCGACAGGACGGCGGAGGTGTGCTCGGTGAGCGGCTCACCCAGCGGCCGCAGCCGGTCCGGGTCGGACGCGTCCCACAGCCGCGCGGTCTCGTCGTAGCCTGCGGTGGCCAGCGTCCTGCCGTCCGGGGAGAAGGCCACCGTCCAGACCGGGTCGGTGTGTTCGCGTCGCGGCTTGCCGAGCGGTTCGAGCCCCTCGTCCTCGCCGAAGCGCCACATGCGTACGGTCCCGTCGTAGCCGGCCGTGGCCAGGGTGCGGCCGTCCGGGGCGAACGCGACGTCGCGGACGCTGCGTTCCTCGGACTCGTCGGCCTCGGCGGGCTCGCCGAGCGGCGTGGGCTCGGCCGGGTCGCTCAGGTCCCACAGCCGTACCCTCCCGTCGTCGCCGGCTGCGGCCAGCGTCTTCCCGTCCGGGGCGAAGGCGACGGAGGTGATGTTCTCCTCGTCGTGGCTCACCAGCGGCCGCCCGGCGGCGCGGGGCTGCTTCCGGTCGCGTACGTCCCACAGGCGGATGGTGCCGCCGTCCCCGGAGGCCGCCAGCAGTTCGCCGTCCGACGGGGAGAAGACGACCGCGCCGACCCGCTCCGTACCCAGGTGCAGCGGTTCACCCAGCGGCTTTCCCAAGTCCTCGGGCGTGTCCGCTGATTCCGGCCGCGGGGCGGTGTCCCACAGCCGGACCGTGCCGTCGTGGCCGCCGCTGGCGAGGGTGCGGCCGTCGGGCGCGTACGCCACGGAGCTGCCGACACCGCGGTGGCCGGGCAGCACGGTGGGAAGCGCCCGGCCCGCGTCCGAGGCCAGCCGGGTCCGCAGGTCCGGTGTGGAGCGCATGCCGTGCGCGGCGACGTCGAGCCGGGCGGCCAGCCCGGACCGGGTCTC
>DATMEI010000179.1:0-3683 GCA_035556995.1 Streptomyces sp. | reverse complement strand
TGGCAGCGGGCGTCAGCACCTCCAGCAGCAGACCGGAGTCGATGAGCGGTTTCGCGAGACGCGTGAGGCTGCCGCCGGACATCCCCAGGCGCCGGGCGACCTCACTGCGGGAGCTGGGCCCGTTGGTGAGCACCTCGATGGCCACCGCGCGCTCGGCGGGGGTCAGTGGTCTCCAGTTGGGGGCTGAAGGGCTCGAACCGTTCAATCACGGCCTCCACGACGGTACTTGGACGAGGGGCTCCTCAGCCTAGGCGACAGGAGCATAACTTCCATTCGGAACTATACGCGCTCGATTCCGGCGTGAACATCGCGGAGAACGGCCGGTGAGCGACGCCTTGACAGCCCTATAACTTCCACGTAGAAGTAATTCCCGTCGGGTGCCCGACCCGGAAACCACGCGGACAAGGGGGTCTGCCTGTGGCCGTCATCAAGGCATCGAGTGCGGTGCCGCAGCGCAGAGCCGGCGACGCCCGGATCGCCCTCGCCTTCATCGCTCCGGCGATGCTGGGCTATCTGATCTTTCTCGTGTGGCCGACGCTGCGGGGCGTCTATCTCAGCTTCACCAGCTTCGACCTGCTGAGCGAGCAGAAGTGGGTCGGGCTCGACAACTACCGACGGCTGGTCAACGACCCGGTCTTCTGGGACTCGTTGGGCGTGACGCTGCACTACGTGGTGGTCAACATCGGCGTGCAGACGGTCGTCGCGCTGCTGATAGCGGTGCTCATGCACCGGCTCACCCGGTCCACCGTCCTGCGGGGGATCGTCCTCGCGCCCTATCTGGTCTCGAACGTGGTCGCCGGAATCGTGTGGCTGTGGATCCTGGACACCCAGCTGGGCGTGGGCAACGAGATCGTCGAATGGTTCGGCTTCGAGCGGATCGCCTTCTTCGGCGACGCCGCGTGGGCCATACCCACCGTCGCCCTGGTCAACGTGTGGCGGCACGTGGGCTATACGGCCCTGCTGATCTTCGCCGGGCTGCAGTCCATACCCTCCACGGTCTACGAAGCGGGGAGGGTCGACGGGGCGAGCGAGTGGCGGATGTTCTGGTCCATCACCGTGCCGCTGCTGCGGCCCATCCTCTCGCTGGTCCTGATCATCACGGTCATCGGCTCGTTCCAGGTCTTCGACACCGTCTCGGTCACCACAGACGGCAAGCCGGCGAACGCCACCAACGTGCTGCAGCTCTACATCTACGACCTCGCGTTCGACCGCCTGCAGTTCGGTTATGCCTCGGCCATCTCCGTCGCCCTGATGCTCGTGCTGACCGTCATCACCATCGTCCAGTACCGGCTCACCCGCGCCGGCCAGTCGGACCTCGACTGAGAAGGGAAGGTCTGCCGTGACGGCAACGATGACGTACGCCGGGACCGGAGGCGGGACCGGCACAGGCACAGAGCCGCCTGTCAGGAAGCGGGGGCGCCGACGGCTTTCGTACGGGCGTCTGCTCGCCTGGGCGGCGATGATCGTGATCACCCTGATCACGCTGTTCCCGTTCTACTGGATGCTGCGGACCGCCTTCTCCACGAACACCGCGCTCGCCCAAGCTCCTTCGTCGCCCCTCCCCGTGGACTTCAGCTTCGGCGGGTTCCTGCGGGTCTTCGGACTGCAGAGCACGGAGGACGCGCTCGCGGAGGGCGGTGCGGGCGGTTCGCTCGGCTTCTGGCGCTACCTGGCCAACTCGGTGCTGGTCTCCACGCTCATCACCTTCTGCCAGGTGCTGTTCTCCGCGATGGCCGCCTACGCCTTCGCGCGGCTGCGCTGGCGGGGGCGGGACGCCGTGTTCGGTTTCGTGCTGGGCGGGCTGATGGTGCCGTCCGTCTTCACGCTGCTGCCGAACTTCGTACTGATCAAGGAAACCGGGCTGGTGGACAGCCTGTTCGGCATCGCGCTGCCGACGATGTTCATGACGCCCTTCGCCGTCTTCTTCCTGCGCCAGTTCTTCCTCAACGTCTCCCATGAGGTGGAGGAGGCCGCGCTCATAGACGGTGCAGGGCGGGTGCGGGTCTTCTTCCAGGTGATGCTGCCGATGTCCGCGGCACCGGTCGCGACCCTGGGCATCCTCACCTACATCACCGCCTGGAACGACTACTTCTGGCCGCTGATGGTCTCCTACAGCGGCAGTTCGCGTGTGCTCACGGTCGCGCTGAGCGTCTTCCGGGCGCAGACCCCGGCGACCGGCACGGACTGGGCGGGACTGATGGCGGCCACCTTCGTCGCCGCGCTGCCCATGGTCCTTCTGTTCGCCCTGCTGGCGAAGCGCATCGTCAACTCCATCGGCTTCAGCGGCATCAAGTGAAGGAGAGTGCGATGAGAACCGAAGCGCCCGCTGCCCGACGCCGCCTGCTCACCACGGCCTGCGCGACCGCCTTCGCGACTCTGGCCCTGACCCTTCCCCTGGCAGGCTGCGCTCCCCAGGGATCGTCCGCTGCGGACAAGCGCACGGTCTCCTACTGGATGTGGGACGCCGCTCAACAGCCCGCGTACGAGGCGTGTGCCAGAGCGTTCCACAAGAAGAACCCAGGCCTGCGCGTGGAGATCACCCAGATCGGATTCGACTACTACTGGACGAAGCTCACCGCGAGCTTCATCGCCGGCACACAGCCGGACGCCTTCACCAACCACGTCACCAAGTACCCGCAGCACGAGAAGCTCGGTGTGCTGAGCCCTCTCGACGAGCTCGGACCGACCCGGGGCATCAAGGCCTCGGACTTCCAGCCCGGCCTGGCGAAACCCTGGGTGGGCCGGGACGGCCACCGCTACGGCGCCCCGAAGGACTGGGACACCGTCGGAGTCTTCTACGACAAGAAGCTGACCAGGGCGGCGGGCATCAGCGACGCCGAACTCGGCTCTCTCTCCTGGAACCCGAAAGACGGTGGCAGCTTCGAGAAGGCCCTCGCCCGCCTGACCGTCGACGCCGACGGAAAGCGCGGCGACGAGCCCGGCTTCGACAAGGACAGGGTCGTCAGGTACGGCCTGGCCACCGGCGACGCCGGGGGAGACACCCACGGACAGACACAGTGGAGCGCCTTCGCCGGCTCGGCCGGCTGGAGCTACACGAACAAGAACCCGTGGGGCGACCAGTACAACTACGACCAGGAGCGTTTCCAGAAGACCCTCGCGTGGTATTTCGGCCTCGCGAAGAAGGGCTTCATGGCGCCGCTCGAGGACTACTCGGACACCAACTACCCCGAGACGCAGCTCGGTTCGGGCAAGGCGGCCTTTGCCATGGAGGGGTCGTGGAAGCTGCGTACGTTCGCCGGGCTCAAAGGCGTCGACCTGGGGATCGCTCCGACCCCGAAAGGGCCGACGGGCAAGCGCGCTTCGATGATGGGCGGCCTCGCCGACTCCGTCACGAAGGAGGCGAAGAACAAGCAGGGCGCCGCCAAGTGGGTCGCCTTCCTCGCCTCCGACGAGTGCCAGAACCTGGTGGGCAAGGACGCCACCGTCTTCCCCGCCACCCGCGAGGGCACGGCGAAGGCCATCGCCACGAACCGCAAGGAGGGGCTGGATGTCTCGCCCTTCACCCGTCACATCAAGGAGAAGACGACCTTCTCCTTCCCTGTGACGGACTACGCGGCCGACATCAGCGCCATCATGATCCCGACCATGCAGGAGATATACGGGGGCGGTGCCCCGGCCGGCTCTCTCGACGAGACCAACGAACAGATCAACTTCCTCTTCCA
>DATMEI010000178.1:0-6744 GCA_035556995.1 Streptomyces sp. | reverse complement strand
AGCCGATACGCGCCTGGTCAATGTCCACGTGCAGCGTCTGCGTTCCAAGGTCGAGCGCGATCCTGAACGGCCCGAGATCGTCGTGACCGTACGCGGCGTGGGCTACAAGGCGGGGCCTGGCTGAGATGACCCGGAACGGCTCCGTCTCGCATCGCTCGAATGCGAACGGAGCCGTGCCACACGAGTCCGAAATGTCCAAGTTCCGGCGCCTGTGGCGGAGCGGGGCGCTCTTCTCGGAAGGCCTGCTTCCCGAAGGCACTACCGGACCTCGGGCACATCCCGCCGTCCGTTTCTTCATCCGCTGGGTTCGCCGTCCACTGCTGCCGGTGCTGCGGCTGTGGCGGCGCAACATCCAGCTGAGGGTGGTCGCGGCAACTCTGCTGATGTCGCTCGGGGTGGTGCTCCTGCTCGGCATCGTGGTCATCGGACAGGTGCGCAACGGTCTGCTGGACGCGAAGGAGAAGACTGCTCAGAGCCAGGCGGCAGGCGGCTTCGCAGCTGCCCAGGAGATGGCCGACAGTGCCGGCAGCGGCCGTAGCGGTCAGGGCCCGGGCGGTTCCGCGAGCGGAGGCAGAAGCTCGCAGAACACCGGCACCTGGCTGAACAACCTCGTTGAGCAGCTCGCCAGCGGCGGCCAGGGCGTCTACTCCGTGGTCGCACTCGGCTCCCAGAACGACGATTCGCCCTTCCTCGGCAATGGACGTTCCACCACCCGCGGGCCCCGTGCCTCCGGCGACATCCGGCCCGAGGAGAGCATCCCGGCCGATCTGCGCAAGGCCTTGGACGAGCAGCCCGGCACACACCAGCGTTACGCGAAGGTCCACCGGCAAGGTGGCGGCACCGAGGCCGGACTGATCGTCGGCAAGCGCATCAACGACGCCGGCGGAGCGCCTTACCAGATGTACTACGTCTTCCCCTTCACGCTGGAGGAGGAGTCGCTCAATCTGGTCAAGGGCACGCTGGCAACCGCCGGAGTGTTCGTGGTGGTGCTCCTCGGTGCCATCGCGTGGCTGGTCGTACGGCAGGTGGTCACGCCCGTACGGATGGCCGCCGGTATCTCCGAACGGCTGGCCGCGGGAAGACTGCAGGAGCGGATGAAGGTCACGGGCGAGGACGACATCGCCCGTCTCGGCGAGTCCTTCAACAAGATGGCGCAGAACCTCCAGCTGAAGATCCAGCAGCTGGAGGAGCTGTCCAGGATGCAGCGCCGCTTCGTCTCCGACGTCTCGCACGAGCTGCGTACTCCCCTGACGACGGTGCGTATGGCCGCTGACGTGATCCACGAGGTCCGTGAGGACTTCGATCCCGCCACCGCACGCTCCGCGGAGCTGTTGCTCGGACAGCTCGACCGCTTCGAATCACTCCTCGGCGACCTGCTGGAGATCAGCCGTTTCGACGCGGGGGCCGCCAATCTCGATGCCGACCCGATCGACCTGCGCGACGTGGTCCGTCGTGTGGTGGACGGGTGCGAGCCGCTCGCCGACCGCAAGGGCAGCCGCGTCATCGTGCGCGGGGACGACAAGCCCGTCGTGGCGGAGGCGGACGGGCGCCGTATCGAACGGGTGCTGCGCAACCTCGTCGACAACGCCATAGAGCACGGCGAGGGACACGACGTCGTGGTCAGCATGGCCTCCAACGGCGGAGCGGTCGCGCTGGCCGTACGGGACTACGGCGTCGGGCTCAGCCGCAGAGAGGCGGAGCGAGTCTTCAACCGCTTCTGGCGTGCCGACCCCGCACGCGCCCGTACGACCGGCGGCACCGGCCTCGGCCTGTCCATCGCGCTTGAGGACGCACGGCTGCACGGCGGCTGGCTTCAGGTGTGGGGCGAGCCTGGCGGCGGCTCTCAGTTCCGGCTGACGCTCCCGTGCACAGCGGGGGACACTCTGCGCTCCTCTCCGCTTCCGATGGAACCGGCCGACAGCCGCCGCAGGCGGGGGGCGGAGAGCGCCGTACCGGCGCAGGACCGGGAGGCGGAGGCGACGGATGCTCCCGGCGGGCGGGCTGCGCTGTCGTCCGCTTCGGCTTCGGCTTCCGCTACGTCTTGGGCCTCGGCATCCGCGCCTGCCCAGGCAGTGGCTGCGCCCGGCGCCGGCCGCGAGTCTACTCGGGAGGAGAACAAGGATGGGCGCTGAGCGGTGCAACAGCCGCCGTCGCACTGTCGTGGTGCAACTGGTCGCAGTCGGACTGCTGCTGTCCGGCTGTGCCTCCATGCCGGACGACGGCAGCGTCGACCGCGTCGACTCCTCGCACCGCGCCGACCCGGACTCACAGGTGCGCGTCTTCGGGGTGAGCCCGCAGAAGGGCGAGCGGCCGCAGCAGATCGTGCGCGGCTTCCTGGAGGCGACGACGAGCGACGAGGCGGCTTTCTCGACTGCGAAGAAATACCTGACCGAGCGCAAGGCCGATGAGTGGGACCCCTTCGCCCGTACGAGCGTGCTCTCGGGAGGCCCCAGCCCGGGGAAGGCCCGGCAGGACACCGGCGGACAGCGGGGCCACACCGTCGAGGTGTCGGGGACGCGGATGGCGGAGGTCGACGAGAGGCACGCGTACTCCCCGGCGGCGGGCGACTACAGCGAAGACTTCCACCTCTCCAAGGTGGGCGGCGAGTGGCGCATCGACCAGCTCCCGGACGGGCTCGCGCTCGGTGAGTCCGACTTCCAGCGCATCTACCGGCCGATAAACAACTACTACTACGCCCGCCTGGGCGCCGACGCGGAGTCGATCGCGGGAGGCAAGAACGTCCTGGTGGCCGACCCGGTGTATCTGCGGCGGAGGATCGATCCGGTCACCGCAACCGTGGAGGCGCTGCTGTCCGGACCGAGCCGCTGGTTCGACCCGGTGGTCACCTCGTCCTTCCCGAGCGGGACCCGCCTCGCGCCCCGACAGCGGCTGTCGCTGGACGACTCGGGAGCGCTGAGCCTGCGGCTGAATGCGAAGGGTGCCAAGGCGGGCAGCGCCAGGTGCGCCCGTATGGCGTCCCAGGTGCTGCACACCGTGCAGGGCCAGGCGTCGGCGAAGGTGAGCAGAGTGCTGCTGGCAGGCCCTGACGGCGGGACGCTCTGCGAGCGGACGCGCGAACAGGCCGAGGTCTACGAGCCCGGGAGGCTCAACGGGCGTGCGTCACGGCAGTACTTCGTCGACGGCGACCACCGTGTTGCCGCATTCGACGGGAACAGCGACGAGGCCAGGCCGGTCGAAGGCGCGCTGGGCCGGGGCGACAAGGAGATGGGCGCAGTCGCGGTGAACCGTGCCGAGCAGGAGGGTGCTGCCGTCTCCCGTGCCCGCCGCTCGCTGTACGTCTCACGGCTCGCCGAGGGCAGCGAGCTGGGCGAGCCGGTACTGAGCAGCAAGGCGAAGAGCGAGAAGGACCGGCTGACGTCGCCCAGTTGGGACGGCCTCGGAGATCTGTGGATCGCCGACCGCGACCCTGACAACCCACGGCTGCTGCGGCTGCCCGGCGGCAAGGAGAAGCCCGAGGAGGTCTCGGTTCCCGACCTTGGCGAGGGGGAGCGGATCGAGTCGGTGCGGATCGCGTCCGACGGCGTACGGATGGCGCTGCGAATACGGCAGGAGGACGGGAAGCGGACGCTGAAGCTCGGACGCGTCCAGCACGAGGGGACGGCGGAGAAACCGAAGGTGAAGGTGGCGGCGCTGCGGCCGTTGGCGCCACAGTTCGAAGATGTCGCGGCCGCGTCCTGGGCGGGCGGCAGCCGGCTGGTCGTCGTGGGGCGCGAGTCCAAGAGTGTGCAGCAGATCCAGTACATGGAGACGGACGGTTCAGCCTCGAACCAGCCGACGCTGCCGGGCGTCAACGACGTGACGGGCGTTGCGGCTTCGGAGGACGAGAGCAAACCGCTGCTGGCCGACTCGGAGGACGGCATCCTGCGGCTGCCGCCCGACGCCAACTGGAAGACGCTGACGGACAGCGGCACAAGCCCCGCCTACCCGGGCTAGAGCCGCTGCCGACACGGCACTTGAAGCCCGTCGGCCACGCAGGCCGGCGGCAGGTCCCGGGAGTTTTCCACAGGGGTGGTGGGCTTCTCCCGCCACTGCGAGAGTGGCGGCATGCGGGGGTTTTGGCAGGAGCTCCAGCAGGAACTCGCTGGTCTGGTGCTGCCTTCGGGATGCGCCGGGTGCGGTCTGCCGCGGGTGCGTGGGGAGTTGTGCGGGGGATGCGCTAGCGCGCTGCGAAGCGCGGTTCCGCGGCGGGTGTGGCCGTCGCCCGTTCCGGCCGGCCTGCCTCGCGTGTACGCGGCGATGCCGTACGCAGACGAGGTACGGGCGGTGCTGCTCGCTCACAAGGAGCGCGGCGCGCTGCGGCTGGCCGCTCCCCTGGGAGCGGTGCTGGCCACTGCTGTACGCAGGGCGTACGCGCATCCTGAGGGACTGCCCGGGGCGGTGTCCGGAGTAGGGCCGCTGACGCTCGTGCCGGTGCCTTCGGCGCGGCGCGCTGTCGCGGGCCGCGGCCATGATCCGGTGCGGCGGATCGCGTTGGCAGCGGCCCGTGAGCTGCGGCGCGACGGGCTGCCCGCTCGCATGCTGGGCGTGCTGCGGCAGAAACGCGCTGTGGCGGACCAGGCGGGACTGAGCGCGCCGCAGCGGCTGGCGAACCTCAGCGGCGCGCTGGAGATGGTGCCCGGCGGCGAAGGGCTGCTGGCTGGAGGGGAGACGGTGCTGGTTGACGACCTCATGACCACGGGGGCGTCGCTTGCGGAGGCGGCGCGTACCGTCCGTGAGCAGGCACGGAACGTGACTGCGGCAGCAGTCGTCGCCTTCCGGCCGAAGGTCCGATGACGCAGCCCTTGGAAAGTCGCGGAAAGTTAGCAGAGATCGCGGATCGTCGCCGGTGATTGTCGTGAATTGATACCTGAACGTAGGTACGTGCCAGTAGGGGGTGCCGGGCATCGTCCAGTGGAGGTACGTTCGAGGTGGGGTGACGATCTTCCCCCTGGGGGAGAAGGAGGTGAAAGTCGCAAGCCGAGGTTCCGGAGGCTGGCGGCAGAGGGCCTTGAGCCTCCGGTGTCAGTGCACAAAGGAGTGTTCCGCGCTTCTGCAGCGGAGCTCTCCGGGAACGGAGTTCTGCGTGGACATCGTCGTCAAGGGCCGCAAGACAGAGGTGCCCGAGAGGTTCCGCAAGCACGTGGCCGAAAAGCTGGCGAAGATCCAAAAACTCGACGGAAAGGTGATCAACCTGGAAGTCGAGGTGTGCAAGGAACACAACCCCCGGCAGGCAGACCGTTCCGAGAGGGTGGAGATCACTCTGCGTACTCGCGGTCCGGTCATTCGCGCGGAGGCAGCGGCCTCCGATCCCTACGCTGCGCTGGACATGGCAGCGGCAAAGCTCGAAGCACGGCTGCGCAAGCAGCATGACAAGCGCCGGGTGCACTACCGAGGCGGGAACCGCGCGCCGGTCAGCGTCGCGGCCGCCACCGCACACCTCGCGGCAGAACTCAACGGCCAACTCGATGCCGCGGCAGCACCTGCGCCCGCCAAAGTCGAGGAGAAGCCGATGACCACCAAGGTGGGACCGCTGGAGGTGCAGGGCGACGGTCCGCTCGTCGTCCGGGAGAAGACCCACGCTGCTGCGCCGATGACTCTGGACCAGGCGCTCTACGAAATGGAGTTGATCGGCCACGACTTCTACCTCTTCGTGGACTCCGAAAACAAGCAGCCGAGTGTCGTCTATCGTCGTCACGGCTACGACTACGGCGTGATCCATCTGGATCCGGACCCGTTCGCTGTGGATCCGCCTCCTGACGCCGGTGGCGCGCTCGGCGGCTGACCGCCCGGACTTGATGTGATCGCGCCCCCGGCCGGGTCGAGAACTCGGCCGGGGGCGCGAGCGTGGAATTATGGCTTCATTCACGGCCTCATTCGCCAACCGGTTTGCTGTGCAGCCCGGTTGGCGCGGCATAGCCTGCAGGGGGAGGAACGATGGCGGAAAGCTTCGGGCCAGCGATGCCCATGCCCGATGTGCACGCGGCACGGGCAGCGGTGGAGGACGGTGACGTGCGCGAGCGGCAGCCGCCTGAACCCATCCGTGTGCTGGTCGTGGACGACCATGAGCTTTTCCGGCGCGGGTTGGAGATCGTTCTCGCCCAGGAAGAGGACATCCAGGTCATCGGCGAGGCGGGGGATGGCGCCGAAGCGGTCGACAAAGCAGCGGACTTGCTGCCCGACATCGTGCTGATGGATGTGCGGATGCCCAAGCGGGGCGGCATCGAGGCCTGCACGTCGATCAAGGAGGTGGCCCCGAGCGCGAAGATCATCATGCTGACGATCAGCGATGAGGAGGCCGACCTCTACGACGCCATCAAGGCGGGGGCGACGGGCTACCTGTTGAAGGAGATCTCCACGGACGAGGTCTCGGCGGCGATCAGGGCCGTCGCGGACGGTCAGTCGCAGATCAGCCCGTCGATGGCGGCGAAACTTCTGACCGAGTTCAAGTCGATGATCCAGCGCACCGACGAGAGCAAGCTGGTGCCGGCGCCCAAGCTCACGGACCGCGAGCTGGAGGTGCTCAAGCTGGTGGCGACCGGGATGAACAACCGGGACATCGCCAAGGAGTTGTTCATCAGCGAGAACACCGTGAAGAACCACGTGCGCAACATTCTGGAGAAGCTGCAGCTGCACTCGCGGATGGAGGCCGTCATGTACGCCGTTCGCGAGAAGCTCCTCGACATTCCGTGACGGAGCTGTCGAGGGCGCAGGCACGCCGCGTTGCGCTCGTCGCCCAGGGCTTCC
>DATMEI010000177.1:0-3907 GCA_035556995.1 Streptomyces sp. | reverse complement strand
GGTGCAGACCGCCTGCGCGGTGTTACCGCGAGTCACACCTATCCCTGACATGTGCCCCCCAAGGCAGATTTTTCCGAACTGAGGGACATAGCATGGCATTGCGGTGAAGTAAATGAGAGCTAAACGTGAAGGTAATGTGTGTGCGAACAACTGGGCCCGCCGTCAGGACGATGCGGCGCACCGCCGCAGATTCGGCACCTCTTCGGCGCCTCCCGGCCCTTCGGGGCCGCAGGGCCCGCCCCCGGCCGCCGGTGGCGTGATCCGGTTGACCCGGTGCACCGTGGATCTTCCCCTTTTCGGCAAACCGGTGCGTTATGTGAGTACGACACATTCATGAGTGTGCATTAGGGTGGCGGCGCCATTAACTGTCCGACTGTGTACCTAAGTTGACGGTTAGTCAGCGGTCTACCCGTGCACCCCCCGGGGTGATCGAGAGGACTCCCCTTGCCTGAATCCCCGGCATATGCAGCGCGCCCGGAAACCGGTCGGCCGACCGCCGCGGGCTCGGCACGAAACAGGCACGGCAGACCGCCGACGCAGGATGAGGCGGCAGATCCCGGTGCCCGTTCCCGGGCGATACGCCTCGCGGTCCTTCCCACCGCCCTGATGGCCGTGCTCGCGGCCGCACTGGTCGTCTTCGTCCTACGCACACAGGCCGGCACGGCCGACGCCGCCACCTGGGGAGCCCTCGCCACCGCCGCCGTTCTCGGCTGCAGTGTCGTGATCGGCGCCGCACGCGCCGCCTCTGCCGACGCCCGGCGAACAGCCGCCCGCCACGAATCCCTGCACCGCACCGTTGCGCAGGGCGTGAGCGACCTGCAGATGACGGTGCTCCGGCTGGAGCAGGGCGAGCCGGTGGAGCAGCCCATTTTCGGGCAGCCTGCCCCGCACGCGCATGACCCCGTCAGCCGTCTCGCACACGAACTCAAGATCAGCCTGCTGCAGGCGCAGGCGGCCGTCGCGCACGCCGCGCAGTTCCCCCGCGGTGCCGCCTCCGGCAACGAGGAGAGCATCGAGGTCTTCGTCAACCTCGCCCGGCGCCTGCAGTCTCTCGTCCACCGCCAGATCAGCATGCTCGACGAGCTCGAGAACGACGTTGAGGACCCCGAACTCCTCAAGGGCCTCTTCCAGGTCGACCACCTGGCAACCCGTATCCGACGGCACGCGGAGAACGTCGCCGTCCTCGGCGGCTCCGTATCGCGCCGCCAGTGGACCAAGCCGGTGACGATGATGGAGGTGCTGCGGTCCTCGATCGCCGAAGTCGAGCACTACTCCCGCGTCAAACTCGTACCGCCGCTCGAAGGGACCCTGCGCGGCCACGCGGTCGCCGACGTCATCCATCTGCTGGCCGAGCTCGTCGAGAACGCCACCGGCTACTCCGACCCGAGTACCCAAGTACTGCTGCGCGCCCAGCGGGTGACGGCCGGACTGGCCATCGAGGTCGAGGACCGCGGCCTGGGCATGTCCCAGGACGAGCAGGACCGGATCAACTCCCTGCTTGCGTACCCCGACCGCATCGACGTCAGCAAGCTGATCGCGGACGGCCGAATCGGCCTGTACGTAGTCTCTGCGCTGGCCCGCCGTCACGGCATCGCGGTCCGGCTTCAGGGCAACATCTACGGTGGCGTCCAGGCGGTCCTCGTCCTCCCGCGCGGGCTCCTCGGTGACGAGTGGGACGAGGCGCCGCACCACGCGGCCGCCGCGGCACCCCGGCCCGTTCAGCCTGCCCCACCGCAGCGTCCTGCCATGCAGGCGGGAGCCGAGGCACGGTACGCGCCACCTCCGCTGGACACGGCGCAGCCAATGGCACGGCCGATGGCACAGCCACCCGCACAGCCACCCGCACAGCCACCCGCACAGCAGATGCCACCGGTGCAGCAGCTGACCGCACCGTCGCCCCCACCGCAGCCGGAGATGCCGCAGCACGCGCGGCCTGCCGAACACCCCGCACCCCGCGACCCCGGGCCGTACGACACACAGGCCCCCCGCAGCGGACGGCCGCCGCTGCCACAGCGCCGCGCGCAGGAGCACCTGGCTCCGCAGCTCCGGAACGCGCCCTCCGCCCGCATCACGAGGGATTTGCCGGAGGGGGAGCACGATCCGGGACTGATGGCGGCCTTCCAGCGAGGAGTCAGCCTCGCCGACGACGTACCTGACGAGACCCGCTGACAGCTTCCGCTGCCCGCAGGACCCGTACCCCCCAAGGAGAAAGAACGCCACCATGGTGAGCGACACGCGTACCGGTTCGAATCAGAACCTCGACTGGCTCCTGCAGGGACTGGTGAAGAGGGTCCCGTACACCCGCAGCGCACTCTTGCTGTCGTCCGACGGTCTCACCAAAGCCGTACACGGGCTTGAGAAAGACGAAGGCGACCACATGGCCGCCCTGGCGTCCGGCATGTATTCGCTCGCCCGCAGCGCCGGCGCCCGCTTTGCCGACGGAGCCGACGTACGCCAGGTGGTGGTGGAGCTGGACACCGCCCTGCTCTTCGTGTCCGCCGCGGGATCCGGCGCCTGCCTGGCCGTCCTGGCCGACGGCGAGGCCGATGCGGCCGTACTCGGCTACGAGATGGCCATGCTGGTCAAGAGCGTCCGCCCGTACTTCGTTACGCCTGCCAGAAACCAGGCCGGCCCGCCGCATGCCGCAGGGCACTGAGGATGTCGGATGCGCAGGACGGAGCGTGGCTCGACGACGAGGCCGGACGACTGGTCCGTCCCTATGCCGTCAGCAACGGCCGTACGCGCCCCACAGCGCACTTCGACCTTCTCACCCTTGTGATGGCAACCGGCATCCGGCCGAAGACGTATCTCGGCCCCGACTACGACCAGGTCCTCGCCCTGTGCCGGGGCCGCCCCATCTCCGTGGCCGAGGTCGCCGCCCACCTGCGACTGCCGGCCGTCATCACCAAAGTCCTGCTGTCCGACCTCGTCACGCACCAGGCGCTCAGCACACGCGCGCCCCGCACCGTCGAGGCGGCCTCCCCGACCGACCGAAACCTCCTGGAGGCGGTGCTGCATGGCCTTCGCAAGCGGCTCTGACGACCCATTTCCCACTGCACTGAAGATCCTCATCGCCGGAGGTTTCGGCGTAGGCAAGACCACCTTCGTGGGAGCGGTCAGTGAAATCGCACCGCTGAGCACCGAGGAACTGCTGACCCAGGTCAGCGCTCGGACAGACAGCCTGGCGGGCATCGAGGACAAGACGACCACCACGGTGGCGATGGACTTCGGCCGCATCACCCTCAGCCAGGAGCACGTCCTCTATCTCTTCGGCACTCCCGGGCAGCAACGGTTCTGGTTCATGTGGGACGAGCTGTCCAACGGAGCGCTGGGCGCGGTGGTACTCGCCGACACCCGCAGGCTCGACCAGTGCTTCGCGGCCGTCGACTTCTTCGAACGGCGGGGCATCGGCTTCGTCGTGGCCGTCAATCAGTTCGACGGTGCCTACCACTACGAGCCCGATGAAATACGCGCAGCCATCGACCTCAAACCCGAGGTACCCGTCGTGATGTGCGACGCCCGCCAGTGCAACTCCAGTACCGAAGTGCTGATCGCACTCGTAGAGCACCTGCTTGACCCTGCTCCCGGCAAGTCGCCCGCGGAGTCCGCCCCGCTGCACTGACGCATGGCCAGCGCCGTCGAATGGAGAGCCTGCATGTCCGCGCCTGTTCCCTACACGCAATACGACCCGACCGGCCAGATGCTGGTGACTCCCGAGGACAGGGACGCTCCGGCCCGCGTAGCCCGACTGGGTGAGCTCGGAATCGGGATGGTCCCCGTCCCGGAATTCGACGCGTTCGCCCGCAACTTGGCCCGCACTCTCGAAGCGCCGTACGCCATGGTCAACTTCATCGATGAGGACCGCCAGTACTTCGCTGGGCTCTACACCCCTTCCGACAGCCAGCCC
>DATMEI010000176.1:0-3677 GCA_035556995.1 Streptomyces sp. | reverse complement strand
GCCCTTTGCACAGTGCTGCTGGCCGCCGGGCTCACGGGGCGGGAGCCTAGCCCTTGGATCCTTCCCGCGCTGGTGATCCCTTGCTTCGTCGGCATCCCCGGCGTCCGCCTCATCCAGCGGGCCCGTAGGCAGCAGCGGACGTTCGTGGCCGTCGACGACACCGGCCTGTGGCTGCACAACAGCGAGGGACGGGGCCTCATCCGCTGGGACACGCTCGCCGCCCTCGCCGTGCAGCGGAGCACCGGTGGCAACGGCACCCCTCCGTCGACGGCTCGCTCGCTTGATCTGTGCCCGAAGGACACGATCGACCGTGACGAGCCTGTGCTCTGGGTTCTGGTCCGCGACGAGGAGCCGCTCCGCCCGGGCATACCGAGGCTGCGTTACCGGATGTCTGGGCCCGCGGGCTCCATGGTGGACCCCCTGATCGACGCGGTCAGGCAGCATGCCCCGGCCAGCCTCTGGGCCGGCGAGTTCGAGCGAGAGCCTGGCTATGACTCCGGGCCGGACCACGAAGGCCACCGCGCGCGTACCCAGGGGCGCACGGCGTGAGCGCCTCGGGGCGGGCTCAGAACTCTGAGTCCCAAGGCCTGAGCCGCGCACGGCGGGCACCGCCTGGTGCAGCCAGATCAGCTGGGTGACATCGTTGCGGTTGCCGCCGGTCAACGTGGCAGCGAGCCCGGAGGGGCCGGACTCCCGTCGGGCAAGCATTCGGCTCGGACAGTGGCCGGAGGAACGGTTTCGTGGGCCGTGGGCCGTGGGCCCAAGGGCCATTTTCGCGCGATCCAAGGGCTGACGGCAGCCCCCGCACCGCGCTCCGGGCAGGCGGGTTGCCCGGGGCACGGCGGCTCAACCGGCTGGCTCGGCGGCTCAGTTGGAGAACGCCGCGTCGAAGGACGAGGTCGGCGGGTCGTAGTCGAAGGCCTTCAGACGTCGCAGCGCCTCCGGCGCCCCTGCCAGCCGGTCCATGCCCGCGTCCTCCCATTCCACCGACACCGGCCCGTCGTAGCCGATGGAGTGCAGCATGCGGAAGACGTCTTCCCAGGCCACGTCACCGTGCCCCGCCGAGACGAAGTCCCAGCCGCGCCGCGGGTCGCCCCACGGCAGGTGGGAGCCCAGACGCCCGTTGCGGCCGTCGAGGCGCGTACGGGCCTCCTTGCAGTCGACGTGGTAGATGCGGTCCCGGTAGTCGTAGAGGAAGCCCGTGGGGTCCAGGTCCTGCCAGACGAAGTGGCTGGGGTCGAAGTTGAGCCCGAAGGCGGGGCGTTGACCGATCGCCTCCAGGGCTCGGTGGGTGGTCCAGTAGTCGTAGGCGATCTCGCTGGGGTGCACCTCGTGCGCGAACCGCACGCCCTCCGCATCGAAGACGTCCAGGATCGGGTTCCAGCGCTCGGCGAAGTCCTCGTAGCCGCGGTCGACCATGCGCGGCGGCACTGGCGGGAACATCGCCACCAGATGCCAGATCGACGATCCTGTGAAGCCGACGACCGTACGCACACCGAGGGCTGCCGCGGCCCGTGCCGTGTCCTTCAACTCGGCGGCTGCGCGCTGCCGTACGCCCTCCGGCTCACCGTCGCCCCAGATGCGCGCCGGCAGGATGCCCTGATGCCGTTCGTCGATGGGGTTGTCGCACACGGCCTGCCCGACCAGATGGTTGGAGATCGCCCAGCACTTGAGCCCGTACTTCTCCAGCAGGGCGCGCCGCCCGTCCACGTAGCCGGGCTCTTTCAGTGCGCGGTCGACCTCGAAGTGGTCTCCCCAGCAGGCGAGTTCGAGACCGTCGTAGCCGAAGTCGCGGGCGAGTGTGCAGACTTCCTCCAGCGGCAGGTCCGCCCACTGGCCGGTGAAGAGCGTGAACTGTCTGGGCATGATGCGGGGCCTCCTGATCTCTGTCTCCCGGTTCGCGGGGTCCTCAGCCGGCGACGGTCGTGTACGCGCTGTTCTTGCCCGCGCTCTCCTCGACGGCCGCCAGCACCCGCTGCACCTGCAGGCCGTCGGCGAAGGAGGGTTCGGGGTCGGTGCCGGTGGCGATGGCGTGGAGAAGGTCACGTGCCTGGTGCACGAAGGTGTGCTCGTAGCCCAGGCCGTGCCCCGGCGGCCACCAGGCCTCCAGATAGGGGTGGTCGGACTCGGTGACCTGGATGCGCCGGAAGCCTGCCTCCGAGGCGGCGTCCGTATGGTCGTGGAAGTGCAGCTCGTTGAGGCGTTCCAGGTCGAACTCGACTGATCCGAGTGTGCCGTTCAGCTCGACCCGCAGCGCGTTCTTACGTCCCGCGGCGACCCGGCTGACCTCGAAGGACGCCAACGCCCCCGAGACGAGCCGCCCGTTGAAGACGGCCGCGTCGTCGACGGTGACGGGGCCGAGCTCGCCGCCGGAGGTGGCGCCGGGCAGCGGACGCTCCGTCACGAACGTCTCCGTCTGCGCGGAGACGCCCGCCAGCGGCGAGCCCGCCAGATGCTGCGCGAGGTCGATGGCGTGCGCCCCCAGGTCGCCGAGCGCACCCGAGCCGGCCGCTTCCCTGCGCAGCCGCCACGCCAGCGGGAACGCCGGATCGACCAGCCAGTCCTGGAGATAGCTCACGCGTACGTGCCGCAGCTCCCCCAGCCTGCCTTCGTCCACCATGCGGCGGGCGAAGGCCAGCGCGGGCGTACGGCGGTAGTTGAAGCCCACCATCGTCAACTGCCCGCGTTTGCGGGCCTCCTGAGCCGCCGCCGCCATCGCCTCCGCCTCCGCGACGGAGTTGGCGAGCGGCTTCTCGCACAGGACGTGCTTGCCCGCCTCCAGAGCGGCGACGGCGATCTCGGCGTGGCTCTCGCCCGGTGTGCAGATGTCGACCAGCTGGATGTCCGTACGGGTGATCAGGTCCCGCCAGTCGGTCTCCGTCGAGGTCCAGCCCAGCCGCCCGGCCGCCGCCCTCACCGCTTCCGGGTCGCGTCCGCACACGGCCGTCATCGCTGGGGTGAGCGGCACGTCGAAGACCCGGCCGACGGTACGCCAGCCCTGGGAGTGGGCTGCTCCCATGAAGGCGTAGCCGACCATTCCCACGCCGAGCGGTGGCGCCGATCCGCCCTGTTCGGGGCGTACGGGCGCGGGGGCGGGCGCGGTGTCGTTGGACATGGAGGCTCCTCCCTGTCGGGGATGTGCGGCGGGGGGCTGGGCCCTGGCGTGGTGCGCCGGTAACGGTGACGGTGATACGGCGCGGCCTACTTGAAGCCGGTCGGCAGATATTCGTCGACGTTGTCCTTGGTGACGACGGCCGAGTACAGCGTCATGGAGGCGGGGATCTCGAACTCTGCGAGACCGCCGACTCCCTTGCCCTGCCCGAGCGCCCGTGCGAGGTCGATGGCGGAGGCGGCCATCGTCGGCGGGTAGAGGACGGTGGCCTTGATGACGCTGTCATCCGCCTTGATGGCGTCCATGACGCGCCGTGAGCCGGCGCCGCCGACCATCAGGAACTCGTCGCGTCCCGCCTGCTTGATGGCACGTTCCGCGCCGACGCCCTGGTCGTCGTCGTGATTCCATAGCGCGTCGAACTTGGTTTCCGCGCGCAGCAGTTGGGCCATCTTCGACTGTCCGGACTCAACGGTGAACTCGGCGGCCTGGCGGGCGACCTTCTTGATGTTGGGGTAGTTCTTCAGGGCGTCGTCGAAGCCCTCCGTACGCTCCCTGGTCAGCTCCA
>DATMEI010000175.1:0-2094 GCA_035556995.1 Streptomyces sp. | reverse complement strand
CACCAGCCACGCGACGTCCTCGACGAGCGCCCGCGATGCGCAGCGGAAGACGACCCCGTGCCCCGCGCCGTCCAGCGCCTGGCTGTCCTCCTCTTCGGGCTCTGCCCCGGCGTCCAGGAGCCCCTGAAGCACCGCGAGTCTGTCCTTCACGGAAGCTTCCTTGTACGGCCGCGGGACGGGGCCGCCCGAGCCGTGTGAGCCGAGCATCGACCCCGTCTCGTACGGGTCCGCGGGCACATCCGCGGGAGCGCCGAGATCGACCGGGACGGCTTCCGGGAGGAACCATTTCGGCGAACCGTCCCGCGTGACCAGGTCGTTCCTGATCTCCCGCGTGGTGAGCACCGAAGGGTCCTCACCGCGCTGCCAGGCGTCGCCCGTCCCCACCAGCCACAGGTGTTCGTCGTCGCACTCGACGCTGCTGCCGTCCGACAGGACCAGCCGCCAGACGTCACGCTCCCCCTGCGGGAAGACACCCTCGACCGGGGCCAACTCTCCCGAGGGAGTGACCACTTCGTCTCCGACTCCGATCGTCCCCATCTCCCGGAAGCCCCCTGGGGTGAGCACGAGAGCGTCGAGCGGCTGCGCCTTGCCGGACCCCACCTCGCCCTGGAGCAGCCGGTGCATGGGGTGTTCGGTCGCGAGGTCGGCGAATACCTCACGGCTGACGTGGCGCTGCCCGTCGGTGAGGGTGAAGGGCAGCTTCGCGTCGAAGGCGTCCAGCAGGCCGTCCTGGACGGGAACGCGTGCCACGGCGGGCAGTTGGGCGTCCGCCATCCTGCGGCGGGCGAGGGCGACCTGGAGGACGAACGCCTCGTCCCACTTCAACCGGTCGCGGGCGTCGGCGACATCCGCCTTCGTACGTGGTCTGTGCACCTTCTCGAAGGCCTCCGCCAGCGGGATCAGCCCCCGCTGCTCGCGGATGGCGGAGGGCAGCGGGTCGACGAGTCCGTCCCAGCCGGTCGACTCCATGGAAGCGAGCACTGTCTGGACCGCTTTGGCGATCTTCCAGGACGCCAGCTGTGCCACGGCCGGATAGATCGGCATCAGCCTGTTGGCGAAGGCGTCGACGTCCTCGCCACCGCTGCCGGAACCCAGCAGTTCGTACTGCGGATGTGCCAGCTGCAGGCGGCGGTTGAAGACGCCCACCTTGCCGGCGAACATCGCCCGGCGGCCCGGCAGCAGCTCCTTCTGGGGCGCGTAGATGCCGCGTCCGAAGAAGACCAGCTGCAACTGGCCACTGCCGTCGGTGAGGATGATCTCGAGCCGCTGGCCCTTGCCGCGGTTGAACTTGTGCACGGTGGCCTTGGCGACCTGCGCGACCACGGTCACGTGCTCGTCCAGCGGCAGGTCTGCGAGCCGGGTCAGCTGACCTCGCTCCTCGTAACGCCGCGGATAGTGGTGGAGGAGGTCGCCGACCGTGTGCAGGCCGAGGTGTTCGGCCATCACCTTCGCGGTGTTGCCGCCGAGCATCTTCTTCAGGGATTCGTCGAGCGCGGGCACGTCCCTATTGCACACCATGGCGGTGACAGGACCGGGGCTTTGAGTGCGCCCGGCAGTACGCACATGTGCGCCGTCCGCACACGGGTCACGCTGTCACTCGACGCCGATGAGCAGCGGCGCACACTGCTCACGTCCCTCGTAGACGACCGTGTCGACGGCGAGATGGCCACTTCGCACCTGCTCCTCGAGCCGGGCCGTCAGCCCCTCCGGTGCCTGTTCGCCGACGACGAGCGTGACCATCTCGCCGCCCGCGGCGAGCATCCGCTCCAGCACCTGCGCGGCCGTATCGGCGACATCCGAGCCGATCACCGCGACATCGCCCTCGACCAGCCCGAGCACGTCCCCGGCCTCGCAGACGCCTGCCATCGTCCACGAGCGTCGCTCTGCCACGGTCACTTCGCCGTAGCGGGTTGCCCCGGCAGCGGACGTCATGGCGACGACGTCCTCCTCGAAGCGGCGTTCAGGATCGTGGACGGCGAGGGCGGCGATGCCCTGCACCGCGGCGCGGGTGGGGACGACGGCGACGCGTATGCCCGCCGGGGAGTCACGGGCCTCCTCGGCCGCTTGAGCCGCCGCGGAGTGCAGGTCGGCGTC
>DATMEI010000174.1:0-4205 GCA_035556995.1 Streptomyces sp. | reverse complement strand
CCCGTCCCCGACCCCGAACGCGAGACCTCAGGACCGACGATCAGGACAGGCCCATGACGCAACTGCGCAGCAACTACCAGCCGGGCACCTCCCCCTGGGCGGTGCGCCGGGCCCAGTGGCGTGCCCTCGGACTCACCGACGAGGACATGGCCAAGCCGAAGATCGCCGTCGTCAACTCCTCGTCCTCGCTCGCCACTTGCTACAGCCATCTCGACGGCATCGCGGACGTCGTGAGGGAGTCGGTCGCGGAGGCAGGCGGCATCGGCTTCGAGATCCGCACCGTCGCCCCCAGCGACTTCATCCACAGCGCCGGGGGCCGCGGCGGCTACATCCTCTCCTCCCGCGATCTGATCAGCCACGACATCGAGGCAGCGGTCGAAGGCGCCCAGCTGGACGGGATGGTGTGCCTGGCCTCGTGCGACAAGACCGCCCCCGGCCAGCTCATGGCCGCCGCCCGCATCAACCTGCCCACGGTGATGGTCGGTTGCGGCTACCAGCCGTGCGGGACGTTCGAGGGCAAGCACTGCGACATCGAGGACGTCTTCCTCGGCGCGGGACACCACGCCCAGGGCAGACTCTCCCTCGAGGATCTGACGGGCATGAGCGAGAACGCGGTGGCCGGGCCCGGCGTGTGCGCGGGCATGGGAACCGCCAACTCCATGCACATGGCCTGCGAAGCCCTCGGCACCGCACTGCCCGGCTCGACGCCCGTACTGGCCGGCTCCCCGAAGATGTGGGCAGACGTGCGAGCCGCCGGACGCCGCGCCGTCGAGCTCGTACACCAGGATCTGCGGCCCCGCGACCTGCTGACGCCGTCCGCCTTCGAGAACGCCGTCACGCTGATGCTCTCCGTGAGCGGCTCCATCAACTCGGTGAAGCATCTCCAGGCGATAGCGGAGGAAGCCGAGTCGGGCGTCGACGTCTACGGGCTGTACGAGCAACTGGCCGACCGTGTACCGCTCCTGACAGCCGTACGGCCCAACGGACCGCATTCCATCGAGGAGTTCGAGGCGGCGGGCGGCGCCGCCGGCGTCATGCGCGCGCTCGGCGGTCTCCTGCACACCGGAGCCCTTACCGTCACCGGCCGCAGCCTGGGCGAGAACCTGGCGGACGCATCGGCCGCCGACGACGAAACGGTGATCCGCCCCGCGGACCGTCCGCTCGGACGCCGCCCCACCATCGTGCTGGTCCGCGGCAGCCTCGCCCCGGCCACGGGCATCGTCAAACTCGCCGTCGACGAGGAACGCGAGACCTCCTTCACCGGTCCGGCGAAGGTCTACGAGACACCGCAGTCCGCGCTCGACGGCCTCAAGCACGGCGAGGTCGAGCCCGGTTCGGTGCTCGTACTGCGCGGCCTCGGCCCCAAAGGCACCCCCGGCATGGGCATGGCCTCCCGTCCCGTCTTCGCACTCGACGGAGCAGGGCTGACAGGGCAGGTGGCCGTGGTGACCGACGGCCAGCTCTCCGGCCTCGTCAACAAGGGCGTCGTGGTGGGTGAGGTCTCACCGGAAGCCGCGGACGGAGGGCCGCTGGCGCTCGTACGGGACGGCGACACCATCGCGATCGACGTGACCGCCCGCCGGGCCGACCTGCGCGTCCCCGACGAGGAGTTGAACAGGCGCAGGGACGAACTCGCCCTGGCCGCCGCCGAATCCGGCGCCGATGCGGACGGCAACGGCGCGGCACGGGGCTGGCTGTCGGTCTACCGCCGCACCGTACGCCCGCTCCAGGAAGGCGCAGTGCTCTCACCCCGCGCGGAAGGAACCCACCGCTGATGCTGCTCACCGACTCCGACAAGGCCATGCTCGACGGCGCGGAAGGACCGGCCGTGGCGGCGGCCATGGACCTGCTCGTCCGCTACGGCCGTGCGCTGGACGCCGAGCGGCTGTGCGACGTGCGCAACGTCGCCGGGACGATGACGCAGCCTTCCCCGGTCAAGGCGCAACTGGTACGCGAAGGCGGCTGGGACAGGGCGTACTCGCTGATCAATTTGGACGCCGACGACACCCTGGAGATCCCCGACATGCGGGTGCCGACCTGCCAGCTGCAGCAGTCCTTCGGCCCCGACTCCGTGGGCATCGCGCCCTACCCGAAGGAAATGGTCGAGCTGCAGAGCGACGCCGAGTCCTTCTACGGACGCAAGGGCGTCAACATCCTCGCCACGTGCACGCCTTACCAGGTGGGCAACATCCCCGTCCGCGGAGAGCACGTCGCGTGGATGGAGTCCTCGGCTGTCGTGTACGCCAACTCCGTGCTGGGCGCCCGTACGAACTGCGAAGGCGGCGCCTCCACCGGAGCCGCTTCACTGACCGGCCGCATCCCCTGCTGGGGCAACCACCACAGGGAGAACCGCTACGGGACGCATCTCATCGAGGCGCGTACCACCGTGGACGGCCCACTGGAGTGGGGCATGCTCGGCTACTTCGCCGGCGGCCTGGTGCAGGAGGAACGCCCGGTCGTCACCGGCGAGTTGAAGCAGCCCGACCTGCTCGACCTCAAGCACTTCGGAGCCGCGGCGGCATCGTCCGGGGGAGTGGAGATCTACCACCTGCCGGGAATCACGCCCGAAGCGCCCACCACACAGGAGGCGTTCGGGGGCGCCGCCCCGCCCCAGGCGGTGCCCTACGGGGAACGCGAGCGCCGCGAGATCTACGAGGACCTCAACTCCCAAGGCGACTGCGACGACGTGGACTTCGTCCTTCTGGGCTGCCCGCACGCCTCCCTCGACCAGGTCCGCGAGACCGCCCGCCTGCTCCAAGGCAAGCGGCTCCACTCCGGAACCCAGCTGTGGCTGATGGTGCCCCGCGCGCTGCGTACCACCGCCGACCGCAACGGATGGACCGAGGTCATCGAACGGGCCGGGGCGCGCGTGCTCACCGACTCCTGCCCCGCCATGTCCCGTTCGGCGCCGCCCGGCACCAAGGTCTTCGCCACCGACTCCGCCAAGCAGGCGCACTACCTGCCCGCGATCCTCGGCATCGAAGCGTGGTTCGGCACGCTCCAGGACTGCATCGACGCGGCGGTCACCGGCCGCTGGAAGGGAGACCTGCGATGAGCCTCCGCCAGGACCCGCACGCGTCCGCCACCGCCCCCGCACCGTCGCACGGCCTTCAACACCCCGCCGCACCAATGGAGTTGCGCGGCGGCAGGACCGTGGTGCCGGGCACGGCGGAAGGCGAGGCACTCGTCTCCCAGGAGACGATCTCCGGCTGGGGCGGCATCGACCCGGCGCGCGGCGTGATCATCGAGCGCCGTCACCCGCTGTACGAGCAGTGCTTCACCGGGAAGGTCCTCGTCTTCCCGGGCGCCAAAGGCTCATCGGGCTGGGCCGGTTTCTTCCAGGCCACGCGGCTGCTGGGCACCGCACCCCTCGCCATGATCTTCGTAACCGTCACCACCAAGGCCGCCCTCGGGGCGGTCGTCACCCGGGTCCCCACCGTCACCGGGCTGGACCGCGACCCGCTCACCGTGATCCGCACCGGTGACCGGGTCCACGTCGACGCAGACCGCGGCTTGGTCTCCGTGTATCCCGCGTCTCCCGCGCACCCTCAATGACGAGGAGCTCTCCATGTCATCCAACCCGTCCGCCGAGTCGCCACCCGTCGTGGAACTCGCTCCGCTCGTCGAGAAGCAGCAGGGCCGCCGGGCCTGGTACCGGGTCTTCGCCGTCTGCTGTCTGATCACCTTCCTTGACGGCTTCGACTTCCAGATCCTCTCCTTCGCCGCCACCTACCTCAAGGGCGACTTCTCCCTCAGCGACACCCAGTTGGGCACCCTCGGCACAGTCGGCCTGTTCGGCACTCTCGTCGGCGGTCTGTGCATGGGATACCTGGGCGACCGCATCGGCCGCAGGCCCTCGATCGCGGTGTGCGTCGCGGGCTTCGGCATCTTCATGCTCGCCTTCGCCCTCGCCGAGAGCTACGGGCATCTGGTCGTGCTGCGCTTCGTCTCGGGCTTCTTCCTCGGCGGCGTGCTTCCTCTGTCCTGGGCGCTGGCAGCCGAGTACGCACCGAAGCGGGTCCGTGTCACGGCGATCTCGGTGATCATGGTCGGCTACACGCTGGGCGGCGCGGCAGGCGGCCCCATATCGAACCTGCTGGTGCCCGACTACGGCTGGAAGTCGGTCTTCATCGCCGGCGGCGTGTGCTCGCTGCTCGCCCTGGTACCGGTGCTGGTCCATCTCCCCGAGTCCGTGAAGTTCCTTG
>DATMEI010000173.1:0-4651 GCA_035556995.1 Streptomyces sp. | reverse complement strand
GTGTGCGTGCGCGCGCCCCGGGTGACGGCCGCGAGGGCCTGATGACCTGCTGCGACGCGGCTCCGCGTGCGCCGGTACGCGCGCGCCGCGTACGGCGCGCACGGCGAGGTGTGGGCGCCCGGCTGGGGGACCGGGCGCCGGAGCGGAAGGGGACCGTCAGCGCGGCAGCGTCAGCGGCCGGCGCGGCGGGGCTCGGGGGCGTCCAGCAGGGCCGCCGCCGTGAAGAGTTCGACACCCACCGTGATCGCCGTCTCGTCCGCGTCGAAGTCCCCCTGGTGGAGGTCGCGTGAGTGACGGTCGCCCGGTTTGCGTACGCCGAGGCGGGCCATCGCGCCGGGCACATGCTCCAGATACCAGCTGAAGTCCTCGCCGCCCAGGCTCTGTTCGGTGTCCTCGACGGTCGGAGTACCACGCCGGGCCGTCATCGCCGTGCGCAGCAGCTCGGTGGTGCCGGGCTCGTTGACGACGGGCGGCACGCCACGCACGTACGTGATCTCGGACTTGGCGCGGTGCAGCGTGGCCGTCTCGTCGATGGCGGCGTGCACCAGGTCGGGTGCCTCCCGCCAGGTCGCGAGGTCCAGGCAGCGCAGGGTGCCGGACAGCTCGGCCCGCTGCGGGATGACGTTGCACGCGTGGCCGGATTCGATGCGTCCCCAGGTCAGGGCGAGCCCGGCGCGGGCGTCGACGCGGCGGGCGAGCAGGGCGGGAACCTCGGTGACCAGTTTCGCCGCCGCGGTGACCAGGTCGGTGGTCAGGTGCGGGCGGGCGGTGTGGCCGCCGGAGCCGTTGAGGGCGACCTCGACGCGGTCGCAGGCGGAGGTGATCGGGCCGGGTCGCAGCCCGATTCGGCCCGCGTCGACGCGGGGGTCGCAGTGCACGGCCATGATCCGGCCGACGCCTTCCAGGGCGCCGCCGTCGATGACGTCGGTGGCTCCTCCGGGGAGCACCTCCTCGGCGGGCTGGAAGAGCAGCCGTACGGAACGCGTCAGGTGACCTGCGCGGGCGAGGTCGGCGAGTACGAGTCCGGCACCGAGCACGACCGTGGTGTGCACGTCGTGGCCGCAGGCGTGGGCACGGTCGGGGACCGTGGAGCGGTACGGGACCGACTTGGTGTCCGGAATCGGTAGGGCGTCGATGTCGGCGCGCAGCGCCAGCATCGGGCGGACGCCGTCCCAGCGGTCGGCCAGCCCGGGGTGGATGTCGCAGAGTAGGCCGGTGCCCATCGGCAGGGTGCGGGGCTGAAGCCCGGCCTGCTCCAGACGGGTCTTGATCGCGGCAGTCGTACGGAATTCCTGATTGCCCAGTTCCGGATGCATGTGCAGGTCGCGGCGGAACGCGACGAGATCTTCGCGAAGCGCGTCGGGAAGTCTGCCGGGCAGTTCGGGTACCACGCCCAGCAGGGCTGCTTCGACTGCTGCTTCGCCGGTTGGGTCCACCTCCGGCTCGGGGGACAGGACTCTGTTCATATCCGCAGGGTAGGCGCATTCAGGCCACCACAAACAGCGGATCTCGCAAAGTTCAGCCCCCCAGGCGACCAAAAAACCTTGGAGGCGACGATTATGTCCGTTTGCCGGTGGGTATCTTTACGCGCTCGCTCGACCCGCCTTCGGTGTGATCGACGGCCTTGACGGCGTCTCAGGGGCGGCCGGTTCCGGTGTGACGGGCGTGCCCGTTCCGGGCGGAGCGCCGGACGGTGCGGTCGGGGAAGCTGCCGCCGTCCCCAGCCTCCGTACGTTCCGCGCGCTGCCGGTGACGCCGGAGAGGAAGCCCTCGGCACGGGGCGAGGCGCCTGCCGTCAGCCACGTCCGCTCGACCTCGCAGACCGCCACCGTGACGGGCGTACCGGCCAGCGCGAGCGGCAGTGTGTGCACGACGGTGGAGGGAAAACTCAGGATCGTACGGCCGATGGGGCCACGGCGGGCGACCAGTTCCAGGGGGAGGTCGGGCCGGACGATCTCCAGGCCTGTGGCGCTCGTCACCCGCTGCAGTTTGTCGCTGCTCTCGCGGCGGTGCGCGAAGTAGCGGGTCGCTCCGTGCGTACGCGCCAGCTCGGCGACGGCTTCGAGATAGCGCTCCAGGTCGACGACGCCGGTCTCCACCAGGGAGGTGCCGACGAGGTCGGTGCCGCGGGTCAGCCGTGGCGGCCCGAAGCGGGCGCGGGTCCATGCGAAGTCGTTGGGTGTGACGGTGACGCCCAGTTCCCGCAGCTTCGCGGCGGAGGCGTCGACCGGCATCGAGCTGAAGATCTCGACCTTGGGTTGCTTGTCGGGCCCGCGCCGGGAGGCGCGGCCGTCGGGCGTACCGGGGGTGAGCCGGGAGCGGGCACGCCGGGAGAAGGGCGCGAAGAGGGCGGCCTGCGCCCCGCCCGAGCCTTTGCGGTGCCAGCGCACCAGCCGCTCGCCGTGGGCGAGTTGGGAGACGAACTCCATGGTGGCAGTGCCGTCGTCGACCACGATGACGCTGCGTGCGGCGGTGAGGGTGAGCAGCAGCTGCACGTACCGCGAGAAGGGGTCGCCGATGACGACCCGGCGTGCGCGGCGCAGCTCACCCGCGAGCGAGCCGACGGTCTTGAGCGGTGCGGTGGGACCGCCGCGTGCCTCTTCCCAGCGCACGGCGATGCCCTCGTCCCGGGCCAGTTCCGCGACACGGCGCAACTGGCCGCGGGTCATGGGGTCGTGGGGGGAGAGCACGACGATGGTGAGGCCCGGTGCGGTCACGCCGCCGGCGACGACGGGACCGGCCGTGCTCTCCGTCCGGGGCGTCTCGCCCGCCCCGGACGTCTCCGCCGTGGCCGCGGCCGCTGAGGTGACCGTCGTGGAGACCGCGTCCTGGTGCGCCCACTCCAGGACGTTGAGCAACTGGACCGGGCTCTCCACGAAGGCGAGCGTGCCGCCCTGCTTTCTGCGGGCCATGCCCCGGAGACGGCGGGGGGCGGCATTCGCCGTCGCCGTCTCCAGGGCGGCCGTCTGCACGCCCGTCGTCTCCACGTCCGGGTTCACGGGATCAGGCCCCCACCCCTCAGGTCGGCTCACGGCACTGCTCCGTACTGCCTGTTCAGACCGCGACGGGCTCGCGGTCGGCTGACTCCTCGGACTCGGCGACGACGCCCTTGACGCGGCGCAGCTTCTCCATCGGCTTCAGCTCGCTGTCGTAGACCTTCTTCACGCCGTCGCCCAGCGACTCCTCGATGGTGCGGATGTCGCGCACCAGCCGCTGGAGGCCGCCCGGCTCGACGGACGCGGCCTGGTCGGAGCCCCACATGGCGCGGTCGAGGGTGATGTGCCGCTCGACGAAGCAGGCGCCGAGCGCGACGGCGGCGAGAGACGTCTGAAGGCCGGTCTCGTGGCCGCTGTAGCCGATCGGGACGTTGGGGAACTCGCTCTGCAGCGTGTGGATCATCCGCAGGTTGAGCTCCTCGGCCTTGGCCGGGTAGGTCGAAGTGGCGTGGCAGAGAACGATGTTCTCGCTGCCGAGCACCTCGACCGCGTGCCGGATCTGCTTCGGCGTCGACATGCCGGTGGAGAGGATCACCGTACGGCCGGTGGCACGCATCGCGCGCAGCAGCTCGTCGTCGGTGAGCGAGGCGGAGGCCACCTTGTAGGAGGGCACGCCGAACTTCTCCAGGAACGCGACGGACTCCACGTCCCACGGCGAGGCGAACCAGTCGATGCCGCGCTTGGCGCAGTGCTCGTCGATGGCGCGGTAGCCGCCCTCGTCGAACTCGACGCGGTGCCGGTAGTCGATGTAGGTCATGCGGCCCCAGGGGGTGTCACGCTCGACGTGCCACTGGTCCCGCGGGGTGCACACCTCGGGGGTGCGCTTCTGGAACTTCACTGCGTCGCAGCCCGCTTCGGCCGCGGCGTCGATCAGCGCGAAGGCGTTCTCCAGGTCACCGTTGTGGTTGATGCCGATCTCGCCGGTGACGTAGACGGGGTGTCCCGGGCCGACGGTCTTCTCACCGAGGGTGCGCAGACGGTTGGTGCTCATCTGGATGGTTCTCTTTCTTGAGGGGTCACTTGGGGTGAAGTTGTTGGGAAAGTGCCGCGCGTGGGCGGCAGTTCAGAGAGACGGTCCGAGGAGCCAGGAGGCGATCTCGCGGACCGCACCCGCTCCCCCGGCAGTCGAGGTGACTGCGCGCGCCGCCTCACGTACGACGTCGTGCGCGCCTGCGACCGCGACGGGCCAGCCGACGAGGTTGAAGCAGGGCAGGTCGTTGACGTCGTTGCCGACGTAGAGCACACGCTCGGGGGCGATGCCCTTCTCCTCGCACCACTGCTTGAGTGCGAGGTCCTTCCGGTCGATGCCGTGCAGCACGGGGATCTTGAGCTTGACGGCCCGTGCGGCGACGACCGGGTTCACCTCCGTGGACAGGGTCAGCAGCTCCAGCCCGTCGCGGCGCAGCGCGGCGATGCCGAGGCCGTCGCCGCGGTGCACGGCGACCAGCTCCCGTCCTTCGGAGTCGATCAGCACCCTGTCGTCGGTCTGGGTGCCGTCGAAGTCGAGTACGACCGCGTCCACGTCGTCGCGGGACGGCAGTGCGTGCGGCTGCGCCACGTCGAGGAGCGGCGCGAGGGCCCGTGCGCGGGCGAGGTCGTGGGGGTCGTCGATCTCCAGGACGCGGGCGGGGTCCGTACGGACGAGTTCGGTACGG
>DATMEI010000172.1:0-6519 GCA_035556995.1 Streptomyces sp. | reverse complement strand
CTCGTTCGGCGACCGGGTCTGGGACGCGTCCAGTTCGGAACAGGGCTGGCGCACCCGCGAGGGCTCGGACGGCGACGCGGGGAACGAGCGGACATCGGTGCGCGTGAGGCTGGCGACCGCCGACTAGACCGTGTCGTTCGGATCTTCCGGCGCCGTTCACCTTCGGGGGATTCCCGCGGCTGCTTGTGGACGCCCGTGCTGACGCACGCGGTGCTCCGGCGCAGCCCCTCCGCGGACCCAACACCCCGGCCGAGGCAGCGCCTTGACGTCGCACCGAAGGTCAACTGCGCCCGTCCGGAACGGGATTGGGAGAAGCGATTATGCGACGCATTGCAAATCCTTTACCCCGCTGACCCGCAACTTTCCCCCCTTCCGGGGCGATAGGCACAGCGCCCGACCGGGCGAGTCTCCCGGCGAGCGGGCATCACCGTTTTCCGTAGCAGTAGATCTCTCCGTCAAAGGAGCAACATGTCCCTCCCTCTCACGCGCCGGATCGCCAAGACCGTGCTGCTGACGGCCGCGGGCGCCGCCTCAGTCGTCGGTACGGCCGGTGCAGCGAGCGCCGCCGAACTGCCGTCGACCGCTGACGTGGGCGGGCTGAGCAACCTGGACACCCCGGACCTCGACACCTCCGTCGACGGAGCGCGGAGCGCGGCCCAGGGTCTCACCCCCAAGAGCAGCACCAGCCCCCTCAAGAAGGCCCTCCCGAACACCGAGAAGACCGTCTCCGACGAAGCAAACGCCGCCACTCCGCGCGCCGTGAAGCTGGTCGACGACACCTCGGAGGACGTCCGCACCGCCCGCAAGCAGACCCCGAACCTGCCCACCGAGCGCCAGGGTCAGGACACCGCCTTGGGCAACGGCCTGGGACAGAACCTGCCCGTCAAGCTGGGCAACCTGGGCGGGCTGCCGGTCCGCGTCTGACGAGCACACAGTGCGCACGGCCTCACGGCACTGCGCACACGGCAAGGGCCGCGGGGGACTCTCCCCGCGGCCCTTGTCCGTGTCTGCGCCCGGAGGCTGTGCCGGTGGTTTGTGCGCGCGCTCGTGGCCGTATTCGTGCCCGTGGCCCAACAGCACCGCCGGCAGGGCCTGTTGGCCTGTTCAGGCTGCAAGCCGCCGCACCGCCGCAGACACACGCTCGTCGGTCGCCGTGAACGCGACGCGTACGAACCGCTCCCCCGCGGTGCCGTAGAAGTCCCCGGGCGCGACGAGCACTCCGAGCTTGGAGAGGTCGCCGACGGTGTCCCAGCACGGCTCGTCCCGCGTCGCCCACAGGTAGAGCGACGCCTCGCTGTGCTCGATACGGAAGCCCCGCGCCTCCAGCGCCGTCCGCAGGGCCTCGCGGCGAGCTGCGTAACGCTCCCGCTGCCGCGCCACGTGCGCGTCGTCGCCGAGCCCGGCCACCGCCGCCGCCTGTACGGGAGCGGGCACCATCATTCCGCCGTGCTTGCGGATCTGGAGCAGCTCGCCCAGCACCGAGGCGTCACCGGCCGCGAAGGCCGCACGGTAGCCGGCCAGGTTGGAGCGCTTGGAGAGGGAGTGGACGGCGACGATGCCCTCGTACGTACCGCCGCAGACGTCCGGATGCAGCACGGAGACGGGGTCGGCCTCCCAGCCCAGCTCGAGATAGCACTCGTCGCTGACGAGCAGCACTCCGTGCTCACGTGCCCAGGCGACCGTGCGGGTCAGCTCATCGGCGTCCAGCACCCGACCTGTGGGATTGGAGGGTGAGTTGAGCCACAGCAGACGCAGACCTTCGGGGTCGAGTTCCGTGGGTGTGTCGCTCGGTACGGGCTCGGCCCTGGCAAGCCGTGCACCCACCTCGTACGTCGGGTAGGCGAGCCGCGGGTAGGCCACGCGGTCGCCGGGGCCGAGACCGAGCTGAGTGGGCAGCCACGCGACGAACTCCTTGGAGCCGACGACCGGCAGCACGTTCCCATGTGTCATGCCCGATGCGCCCAGGCGGCGTTCGCACCAGCCGGTGATCGCGTCACGCAGTTCGGCCGTGCCCCACACCGTCGGGTAGCCGGGGCTGTTCGTGGCGTCGGTGAGCGCGCGCTGAATCACCTCGGGGACCGGGTCGACGGGCGTACCGACGGACAGGTCCACGATCCCGTCGGCGTGCGCCGCCGCAGCAGCCTTGTACGGCTCCAGCTTGTCCCAGGGGAAGGCGGGGAGCAGACCGGAGACGGGTGAAGGGGGCACGGGACGCACGGGATGACTCGCTTTCTGGTGTGAAACGCCGCGGTCCCGCACGGCAGCCGGTCGGGCCGGCTTGCTGTGCGGGACCACAGACACGCGGACTACTGGGTTCCGCCAAGAGGCGCTGCCGATGGCAGCTGCCCGGCCGGTGTCACTCGTCGTGGCTCTGCGGAGGAAGCGCGGCGATGATCGGGTGGTCCCGCTCGATCAGACCGAGCTTGCTGGCGCCACCGGGCGAGCCGAGTTCGTCGAAGAACTCCACGTTCGCCTTGTAGTAGTCCTTCCACTCCTCGGGAGTGTCGTCCTCGTAGAAGATCGCCTCGACCGGGCAGACCGGTTCGCAGGCACCGCAGTCGACGCATTCGTCCGGGTGGATGTACAAGGACCGCTGGCCCTCGTAGATGCAGTCGACGGGGCACTCCTCGATGCAGGCCTTGTCCTTAAGGTCGACACAAGGCTCCGCGATGACGTAAGTCACGCTGTCGTTCCTCCTCAATAGGGCCGGCGGACCGGTGTGCGGCTCCGCCGCTGGGCGCGCGGGAGCGCGGCGTCGTCGATGCCCGTCCTAGTATCTCCGTTCCCGGTACAGAGACGAACAGGAGGGGCGGGTAGAGCTGTGGAATTCACCACCGGCGGACGCCTCGAGGTCCGAATCACTGCGTCTGACGTGGGAAAACGCGTCTCTGTGAGGTCTTTGACCGGATCCGGCGGACGGCACGCCACCTTCACCGACACGGTTGGAGTTCTCACATCCTGGAACGACGGTGTGCTTCACATCACCCGCCGCGGTGGACAGAGTGTTCCGATCGCCGAGACGGCGTTGGTCGCCGGCAAGGTCGTCCCCGCCGCCCCCGCCCGTCGGCGTGGTGTTCCGGTTGCGAGCGTACGTGAACTGGTGGAGGTCGCCGCCCGTGGATGGCCGGCCGTCGAGACGGAACGGCTGGGCGGATGGACGCTGCGGGCCGGCGTTCCGGAGCAGTCCGGCAGGCCGGTGCCCGGCAACTCGGCGCCCGGTGGCCCCGGTCCCGTGGGCGGGGCGCGTCCCGCACGGCGGGAAGGCTTCACCGCACGCGCCAACTCCGTGCTGCCGCTGGGCGACCCGGGACTGCCGCAGGACGAGGCGATCGCCGCCGCGCAGCGCTGGTACGAGGAGCGCGGCCTGGTGCCGCGCGTGCAGGTCACCACGGGCGGTGAGCGCACCGATGAACTGCTCGCCGCGGAACTGGAACGCCGCGGCTGGAGCGGCGAACGGTACGCGCTGCTGCGGATCGCGGCGCTCGCACCGCTCGCCGACCGGGAACCCGACCACCGGGTGCGGCTCAGCCGCACACCGGACGCCGGCTGGCTGTCGCTCCACCCCCGTGCGGGAAAGCTGCGGGGTGCGGCCGCTGATGCGGCGCTGAAGGTGCTGACCGGCGGGCCGTCCGTCTGGTTCGCCACGGTGCCCGGGAACTCCGGTTCCGGCGCGCCGGGTGCGATCGGACGGTGTGTGATCGACGGACGGTGGGCAGGTTTCGCAGCCATGGAGGTCGCGCCGGAGCGGCGCCGGGAGGGTCTGGCGACCGCCGTGATGGCCGAGTTGGCGCGGGAGGCTCTCGCCGAGGGTGCGTCCGCCGCGTACCTCCAGGTGGAGAGCGACAACGCCGCCGCCCGCGCGCTGTATGACGGGCTTGGCTTCGCCGACCACCACGCGTACCACTACCGCCGCGCTCCCGGGAGCTGACCCCATGACAGATGAGGAAGAGACCACGGGCGAGGGCGACAGCAGGGGCAACCGGCAGCGCTTCACCGAGGCCGCACGGGACGAGCGCCCCGATCTCGCGCTGCTGTGCCTGCTGATCGGCGTCGAGGCGGCCACGGTCCCGTCAGGCGTACGACGGGAGGCCGGCCCGAGCGCCCCGACGGAGGGCGACGAGCGTGTAGCGGGCGACTTCGGCGTGCTCGACGCACAGATCGAACTGGACCGGCTGGCCGGGCTGTTGCCGTACGCCTCCACGCGCACGCCCGAGCAGTGGGCCGAAGCGCTCCGGCAACTGCTCGGCCGGGAACTCGGCTTCGGAGGCGGCCCGGACGACTACCAGCGGCTTCAGTCGTCACTGCTCCAGTCGGTGCTGCGGCGCCGCCGCGGACTGCCGATCCTGCTGTCGGTCGTATGGATGGAAGTGGCGCGGCGCGCGGGAGCTCCGGTGCACGGGGTGGCCCTGCCCGGGCACTTCGTCGTCGGCTTCGGCGACCCGGCGGGCGGTGAAGCCGGTGAAGCCGGTGCACACACACTGGCCGACCCCTACGACGGCGGACGTCTGCTCTCAGCAACGGACGCGGAACTCCTGGTCGCAGGGGCAACCGGTGCCCGCAGAAAGCTGTCCGCGTCGATGTTCCAGCCGGCCGGTCCGCTGGACATCGTGCTGCGGATCCTGAACAACATCCGCGCGTGGGCCGCTGCCCGTCCCGAACACTCGGCTGTCCAGCTGTGGGCGCTCGAGCTGTCCCTGCTGCTCCCCCACCATCCGGCGCGACTTCGCTACGAGCGGGCTCAACTGCTCGTCGAACGCGGGGACTTCCTCAGTGGTGCGGCGGAGATGGAGGAGTACGCCGAAGCCATCGGATCCGTGGAGCCGTCAGTGGCGGACACGGTGCGCAAGGCGGCACATGCTGCCAGGGCGCGGCTCAACTGACGTACCGGCGCCGCATGGTGACACCTGCGGCGCCCGCCGGGCATCGCAGGGACAACCGCCTGACGGCAGGCCGTTCACTCCTCACGGCACGGCACTGCACGGCCCACCGCCCCTCTCACGCACGTCTCACTGTGCGTTCGTGGGAATCTCCTGAACACGCTTCGCCGGTGAGGTCTCCTTGAGCGCGAGGCGCAGGGCGCCCGCCACGTCCTGAGGGGTGACCGGCGTCTTGCTGCCGTCGCCACGGGCGATCTTGACGCCTTGGAACGTCGTGCCGTACAGCTCCTGGAGCACGGGCAGGTCGTAGGTGTCGACCAGCGTGCCGTTGACCGGCTTCATGGACAGGAACTTCGGCAGTGACTTCGCCGGGCTGAACTGGATCGACGCGTCACCCGCCTTGATCGTCACCAGCCCGGACATCGCCGGTTTGCCGAACCTCTTGATGGCACGGCTGAGTTCCTGTTTCCCTATCCTCGGCTCCTGCAGGGAGACGGGCAGTTCGACGGGGCTGTTGTCGCCCGTGGCGGCACGGTCGCGGTACGCCTTCTCCAGCGCATTGCTTGCCTTCTTCGGGTCGATGCCCTTGTGCGGCTTGCCCGGAATCGCGACTGCCTTGCCCCCGACGAACTTCACCATGCCGTCCTTGGGGGCGCCGCCGTCGCCGGTCTGCTTGGAGACGGTCGACAGGGCCGACGCCATCTTCTCCTCGTCCACCTTCAGGGCGGGCTGCGCGTCCCGGTCGGCGCCGAAGAGGGAGCCGATGACGGAGACCGGGTTGTAGTCCCGGCCGGCGGCCTCGCGCACCGTGGCCTCGGTGTCCAGGGTCAGGCCCGCCACGCTCGGCTTGAGCTTGGCCCGCTGGCCGTCGGCCACGACGGTGAACGGCTGCGTCGTACGGTCGCCGAACGCCGCATCCAGCTTGTTGACGGCCTCGTGCCTGCTCGTACCGCCGATGTCGACGCCCAGGACGGTGGTGCCGTTCGGGACGTCGGCGTGGTCGAAGAGCAACCCCGCGCCGTAGGCGATACCGATCACCCCGAGGACTCCGACTCCGGCGAGCACCATCTTGGAACGGGCGCCCGGGGACAGGTCGTCGTCGTCGGACTCCGCGGACTCGCGAACGGCACCGGGGAACGGCGAAGCCGTTGCGGATTCGGACCCCGGCCCGGGAATTCGGGGGACCCTGCCGACGAGGGTGTCGCTGGCGACGCGCCCCGAGTCGTCCGGGGCGCCCTGCCCTTCGGGGCCGCCCCCGGGGCCCTGGGGGAACATGGCCTCGCCCACGCCACCCGGCGCGAACGGCGCGATTCCCGTACCCAGTCCGAGCGTCGAACTCGCGGGGGGCTCATCGGATCCCGCTCCGGCACCGGGCTGCGGCGGCAGCGGCATGTCGCCGCTCGCCGGGCCGGTGGTCGGCCCGGCGGTGCCGCCTGCAGGGGTGTCGGTACGTCCGAAGGGGTATGCACCGGTGTTGTACAGGTCGCTGGAGCCGTACGGCTCCCCGACGCCGTAAGGGTTTTCGACGCCGTACGGGTCGTTGGTCCCGTATGACGGCTCTCCGGTGCCCGGGGCCGTACCGGCGCCGCCCAGGGTGCCGCCACCGCCGGGACCGCCGGGACTTGGACCGCCGGGACCACCC
>DATMEI010000171.1:0-6500 GCA_035556995.1 Streptomyces sp. | reverse complement strand
CCGGCCAGCACCGGTACGTCATGCTTGGCGAAGATGTCCCTCGCCTGGTACTCGAACAGGTCCACGCGCGTACGTCCCCTTAATCAGTGGTTCGCGGTTGTCAGCGTGAGTGTGGGCGTGCCGCGTGGCCGCGGCGTAACGGATGGCGCGCGGCATGTCCGCCTTGCAGGTTAGCTCTGCGCGTGAGTGGTGCATAAATTCCAGCTCACACCGGCGCGGTGACAACGGTCACAGATGCACAGTCCGGGTAGCGCAGAAGACACTTCACGCCCACCGTCCGCTCTGCGCGCCGTACGGATGGCGCTGTTGAGCGGGCGGCTGGGCACCAATGCGGTACGGACCGGGTCCGCGACGGTGTCCGCGGCCACGTCGGGAAGATCAAATCTGTTGCCGCGTGGGCGATTTGAGCCTCATGTCCGTGACGTCGTGACGTCGTGGCGTCCGTGACGTCGTGGTGGCGTGGCGTCCGTAGCGCGGTCTGCCGGCCTGCCGGTCAGAGGGCGGGGACGCCGGGCGTGACGGGAAGGGCGGGGAGCGAGGCCGGCAGGATGCCGATGCTCGGAACTCCCGGCAGCAGCTGCGGAATCTCGATCACGAGGTCCTCCGGCAGCCCCGGCGCGGACGGTGCGGCCGGCGCAGCCGGGACGCGGGACACAGCGCCCACGTCCTTGTGCGCGGGAGCCGGCGACGTCGTGGACACGGCCTTACCGGCCTCTTCCGTGACACTTGTGATCGCCTTCCCTGCGCCTGCCTTTACGTCCTGGTCGACGGCGCCTCTGCAGGTGCCGGTCTTCTCGACGGGGCGTTCCGCTATCTGCTCGAGGGCCGCGACGTCGCCCGCCGTCGCTCTGGCCGGAGGCTCTTCGTTCGCCTGCACGCCGCCGGTGCCGAGCACCCACAAGCCCGCGGCTGCCGCTATGACGAGGAACCCACGGTGCGCGCTGTTGTTTCTGTGCATTTGCTGTCTCGATTCGGTAGTTCCGGGATGAATTGAATGGTGATGAATGCTGCTGAAACCGGCGAAGACGGACGGGGGTGGAGACGCGGGGTGGCTCAACCCCCTTTGTGAGCCACCCCGCCGCTCACCTGTGTTCAGCCGTCCGGCAGCTCGATGCCCGGAGGCTCAGACTGCGGGGGCTGCGGGGACCGCGGGCACAGCCGGGACGGCGGGAACGGCCGCCGGAGGCTGCGAAGCGGAGGACAGGCCGGGGATGTTCGCCGCGTCCGTCAGGTCACGCGTGCTCGGCACGCCGTCGACAGTGTCGACCGCGTCGCCGACGGCCTCGGAAAGGCGGGCCGTGGGCAGGGTGTTGGTGGGCAGGCCGTTCTCGGGGATGCCCTTGCTCGGCAGCTTCCCGGCGACGCCGCTCGTCACGCCTTCGGTTGTCTTCGTCACGGCAGGGGTGACGGTGCCGGTGGAGACGGGCAGCTCCGCGGCGTTGGCGCCGGTGGTTCCGAGCGCCCAGATGCCCGAGGCGGCGGCAGCAACCAGGAGTGAACGCCGGATGTTCTTATGCATGAGACGGAAGTCCTTCGAATTCAGGGGATCTTGGGCTTGGGCAGACCTGTCCACCCCCGCGTGGCAGGTCGCGGGTACCGCAGACGGAGAGAAGGTCTGCCCTAGCCGGGGAATTCGAGGATTTCGGAAGCGCGGTCGCGGGTCGGCGTACCGGCCGCCGCACGCACCGCCCCGGGCTGCAGCAGCCCGAAGTGCTCGACGTCGGTCATGTAACCGGCGAGTTGATGTGCGTCCGCGCCGCGCGGGCCGTTGCCGTCGCTCGCGTGGTGCGACGTGGTGGTGGCGGGCGCGGCAGGCACCTGATGGAAGGGGACCTGTCCGGGCAGGCCGCCGTTGTCGCGCGAAGTGCCGTTGTCGGCCGTGGTGTGCCATCCGGCGCTGTGGGAGGAGATCCCTGGAGCGCTGTGCGAACCGACCTGTGTGTGCGGCGCGTTGAGCCCGGACGCCGCACCGTCGTCGGTACGGGCGGACGAGTCGTCGCCCGCACCCCGGCCCGGGACGTGGGCGCTGTGGTCCTCCGAGGCGCCGTCGCCACGGTCGCCGAGCTCGGGGCCGAGCTGCCCGGACAGTCCGCGCAGGTCGACGGCGTCGGTGACGCCCTCGACGGTGTCTCCGACCGGCCGGGTGACCTGTCCGGTGCGTTCGAGGCTCTCCGCGACCGGGGCGATCACCTGTGAGGCAGTGCGCCTGGCCGCCTGTCGTGCCTCGCGACGGCGCTCGGCCAACTCGGCCTTGGACATGTGGTGTTCGCCGTCGGCGGCCTGCCCGGGCGTACGGGAGCCGGACGGCTTCTCCGACCCCAGCAGTCCGGCGTCGGGACCGCTCGTTCCGGTCTTCGCGCTGTCCGGGCCGGAAGCGGCCTGGGCGCTGCCGCCGAACAGGAGGGCGAGAACCATGAAGCCCCCGAGGATCAGCAACGTCAGCATGGCTCGCCGTCCGGCGGCCGAGCGCGGCATGCGCACGGCTGCAGGCACAGCAGAGACAGCTGACAAGGCGGAGACCTTCCCGGAGAACTGCGGAAGCGGGCTGCACGGGAGCCACAACTGGCGCCTGGAGCCCTGCGGTCCGGACTACGGCGATCCTTGCACGGCGACGGGCCCCCGCCGCAACCGCCGTCACAAAGTGTTCACTTCTCCTCCAGTTCTCAGGCGGAGCGCGCGCCGGAGCCGGTTTGCCGGACACGGAGTGGCAACGGAAGGGTCACGGGGCAATCCGAACCGCGAATTCCCTTACGCAGTAAAGGATTTCTCGGTTCCGGCCGCTGCCGACCGCCCCCGGTGGCCGCCTCGGCCTCCGCCGCCGTTCTGGAGGGTTGTGCGACGTGTTGGAGGAGACCATGTGCGTACGGCGCGCAGGTCGGCGTCCCTCTCGGCGGAGTGGTGATGACCGGCTGATGACCGGCCGCAGGGCGACAACAGGGCACCCCGCGAGCACAGGCCTCCGCGGGGTTCGTCCGCGCTGACCGCCCCGACGGTCACGCGTCAGGGACCGGCAGGGGTCGCTTCTCTATCGCTGCCGCCATCACCTCCGGGAAGTGGCCGGGCGTACAGGCGAAGGCCGGGGCTCCCAGAGCGGCGAGCGCCCTCGCGTGCTCGCGGTCGTATGCGGGCGTGCCCTCGTCGGAGAGCGCGAGCAGACTGACGAACTGCACGCCGGCGCCCTTCATCTGGGCGACCCTCTTCAGCATCTCGTCGCGTATGCCGCCCTCGTAGAGGTCGCTGATGAGGACGACGACCGTCTCGGCGGGGCGGCTGATCTGCGTCTGGCAGTAGGCCAGGGCGCGGTTGATGTCCGTGCCGCCTCCCAGTTGCGTACCGAACAGCACGTCGACCGGGTCCTCCAGGTCGTCGGTGAGGTCGACGACGTTGGTGTCGAAGACGACGAGCCGCGTCTTCAAGGACCGCATCGAGGCGAGCACCGCGCCGAAGACCGACGCGTAGACGACGGATGCCGCCATCGAACCCGACTGGTCGATGCAGAGGATGACGTCCTTCTTCACCGCCTGCGAGGCGCGTCCGTAACCGATGAGCCGCTCAGGGACGACCGTTCCGTACTCGGGCAGATAGTTCTTGAGGTTGGCGCGGATGGTGCGGTTCCAGTCGATGTCGCGATGGCGGGGGCGTGCGACCTTCGCGGAACGGTCCAGCGCTCCGGCGAGGGTGGAGCGGGTGCGGGTGGCGAGCTTCTTCTCCAGCTCGGCGACCACTTTGCGCATCACTGCGCGCGCCGTCTCCTTGCTGGACTCCGGCATGGCCTTGTTCAACGAGAGCAAGGTGCCCACGAGATGGACGTCCGCCTCGACCGCCTCCAGCATCTCCGGCTCCAGCAGCATCGCGGACAGGCCGAGTCGCTCGATGGCGTCGCGCTGCATCACCTGCACGACAGAGCTGGGGAAGTACGTCCTGATGTCTCCCAGCCAGCGCGCGACTTGGGGCGCGGAACCGCCGAGCCCGCCCGAACGCCCTGCGCTCCGCTGTGAGCGCTGATCGCTGCCCGAGCCGGCGCCTGAACCGCTGCCGTAGAGCGCCTGGAGCGTACGGTCCATGGCCTTGTCCGTGCCGGTGAGGGTGCAACCCGTGCCGTCGGATCCGTTCGCGTCGCCGAGCACGAGACGCCAGCGGCGGAGCCTCTCCTCGGTGACGGACAGGGCCTCGCCGCCGCCCGTGGCCGTCAACGCGACGCCCTGGGTCTGGGTCTGGGCCTGGGTCTGGTTCTGGGGCTGGTTCTGGTCCTGGTTCTGGCTCATACGGCCGCCTCCTCCCGGTCCATGTCCGGCAACAGCAACCGCAGCGTCGGCAGAACGGCGTCCGCGCGGGCCACGTCCAGGCCGGGCCCGAAAACGCGCGACGCCGGGTACGCGGCGACCCCGTCTCCGCCTGTCCCGGCTCCCGTCCCGGCTGCGGACGGCAGGCTGCCGCGCCGGATCAGCTCCCCCACCGTCCGCCGCACACCCTGCTCGTACTCGGCGAACGTCCTGCGCAGCAGGGGCAGTACGTCCGTGAACGCGTCTCCCGGCACTCCGGACAGCCAGCGGTCGACGAGCGCGAGCAGCCGCGCGTCATGCACCAGCAGCATGCCGCCGCCCGCCAGGAAGCCCTCGATCCACGCCGCCGCCTCGGCCGGAGCGGTGCCCGGGGAAAGGGCCAGGCCCATCAGCCTTGCCGCCTCCTCTTCCGTCAACCGGCCGTCGTCGAGCAGCAGTCGGGCACACCGGCCGCGGATCAGGCCGGGTATCCGGTCGCGGACGGCGAGTCTGTGCAGGACAGCGCGCCAGCGAGAGTGCACCCCCGTGGCACTCTCGCCGCGCGCCTGCCCCAGAAGGGCCATCGACTGGTGCACACCGTCGATATGGCCCCGCATCTGGAGCGCTCCGTCCGCGTCCAGCCCGGCGCAGGCGGGCGGAAGACCCACGCACACCCGCTCCGCCAGCCCTTCGGCGACCTCGGCCAGCGCTGCCGAGTCGGTGCCGCGCACATCGCCGTACCGCACTGCGCGCACCAACGCCGGGAGGGCCTGGGCGAGATGGCCGACATCGGCATCGAGCGCGGCACGGTCGGCGAGCACTCGCATGACCACCGGCAGTGCGTCCGGAAGTGCCGCGAGCAGGCAGCGCTCGGCGAGGTCGGTGACGTCGGCCAGTGTGGCGGCCTCAGCGGACTGCGTTGCGGCTCTGGCTGTCGCCGCACCCTCAACCGTCGTGCCCCACACCCCTGCCTCGGCGATCCGCACCGACAACTCCGGCTCCCAGCGCAGCCGCCAGCTCTCACGGAACGTGCCGGTGCTGCCCGTACGGGACACCGCAGGGACGCCCCAGTCGATGCCCAGCAGGCGCAGCCTGTGCAGCAGGCGGCTGCGCCCCGAGTCGGTCTCCTTTCGCAGGTCGAGCTCCAACTCCCGCTCCACCGCCTCCGGTTTGAGCCGGAGGCTGCGCTGCTGCCGGTCCAGGTCGCGCTGGAGCGGCACGGCGGGCGCCCCTTCGGGCACCTCGCCCAGCACGTCACCGGTGACCAGCCGGTCCCGTACGAGCGCCAGGGGTACGTCCGAGCCCTCGCACATCACGGCCCGCACCGCGTCGAGCGTCTCGGTCAGCCCGGCGAGCGGCCTCCCGCGCATCGCGGCGAGCGACTCGGCGAGCCGGACGGCCTCGATGACGTGGGCGGAGGACACGCCGTAGTCCTCCGCACGCAGCAGGCGCGCCACCTTCGTCATCCACCGCGCGACGACCCGGTCCGGGGCTGCGAAGAGATGGCCGTACCAGCCGGGCGAGGCGATCCCCGCGCCGTAACCGCTGTGCCGGGCTAGCCGGCGGTGCGTCCAGGGAACCCAGGTGATCTCGGTCCTCACCTTGGGCAGTCCCTTGAGCAGCTGACGGTCGGCGGTGACCTTCGCCTTCGAGGCGAGAGCGGGGACGTGCCAGGCACCGCAGACGACGGCGACAGCGTCGTCCCCGAACTCCCGGCAGGCGTCGCGCAGTCGAAGCCGCATATGGGCTTCGCGCAGCTGGTCGCGCCAGTGATCTCCCCCTGCGCCTTCGGCCTGGGTGGTCCCTCCAGTGCCGTGCGTCTCGCGCAGAGCAGCCATGGCGTCACCGAGAACCGTGAAGGGAGCGCACGGGTCGGCTGCGAGCGCGTCGCCCTCGCGATGCTCGACGACGTCCTCCCACCAGCGCTCCGCGTCGTCGTAACCGGCCGTCTCGGCGAGCACGGCGAGAGGGTCGATGCGCAGTGCACCGCCTGGTGATGGCCCGCCCTCCTCCTCTTCCTTGCGCTCGGCGACCTCTCCTTCCCCCTCCTTGCCCCCGTCCCCGTCCGCGAGAGCCAGCGAGTGTGCGGCCGGAAGGTCCATGAAGCGCACCGGCACCCCACGGCCCAGCGCCCAGCGGATCGCCACCCACTCCGGCGAGAACTCGGCCAGCGGCCAGAACGCCGCCTTCCCCGGCTCGTCCAGCACATGGGCCAGCAGGGCGACCGGCGGACGCATC
>DATMEI010000170.1:0-8778 GCA_035556995.1 Streptomyces sp. | reverse complement strand
CGCCCGCCGTCGCTGAACGGCGGCAGGGGGGCGGGGGCAGTGATGTTCGCGCTGACCGCCCTCACTCTGCTGATGACTGTGGCCGCTGCCTTCCACGTGTTCGGTTCGTAGGGGGTGCCGGGACCCGCCCCCTGCCCTGTGCTCGTGATCCGTGTTGATCTACTCTGAGCGCCGAGTTGCCGGTTGACGCGGTGTCAGGACTGACAGGAGTGTCAGGGGATGTCAGGGGTGTCGGTGGGGGAGCGGACCGGGAGAGACGGAACGCGGGCGGAGCGCACCTCCGTCGTCATCGTCGGCGCCGGCCCGGCAGGACTCACCGTCGCGAACCTGCTGAGTGCCGAGGGCGTCGCCTGTGTGCTGCTGGAGTCCGAAAGCAGGGAGTTCATCGAACAGCGGCCCCGCGCGGGCTTCCTGGAGGAATGGGTGGTGCGGGCGCTGGAGCGCCGCGGCCTCGCCGGGCCCGGGCTGCTGAAGGCCGAGGCGCACCGCGACTGCGAGTTCCGGCTGGACGGCGAACAGCACGTCTTCCGCTACGGAGCCCTGTCCGGGTACGGCCATTTCGTCTATCCGCAGCAGCTGTTGGTGACGGACCTGCTGCGGGCGTACGCGGACGAGGCAGGCGGCGACGTCCGCTTCGGGGCCGGCGACGTCACCGTCCAGGGCATCGACACGGACCGTCCCGCCGTCTCCTGGACGGACACCGGCACCGGCGAACGTCACACCGTCGCCTGCGACTTCGTCGCCGGGTGCGACGGGGCCCGTGGAGTGACACGGGCGGCGATACCTGAAAGCCGACTGCGTGTCTCCCGGCACGACTTGGGAATCGGCTGGCTCGCCCTGCTCGCGCAGGCACCACCCTCCGCGCAGCGCGTCGTCTTCGGGCTGCACCCCCGCGGATTCGCGGCGCACATGGCGCGCGGGCCCGAGGTCATCCGCTACTACCTGGAGTGCCCGCCGGGGGATTCCCCGGACAACTGGCCGCACGAGCGCGTCTGGAGCGAACTGCGTGCCCGCCTCGGCGCGGACGGCGCCGCGCCGCTCACCGAGGGCGAACTGATCGAGCGCCGTGTGCTGGACATGCACAACTACGTTGTCGAACCCATGAGTTACGGGCGGCTGTATCTGGCCGGTGACGCGGCCCATCTCGTGGCGCCGGTCGCCGCCAAAGGCATGAACCTCGCCCTGAACGACGCGCTCCTGCTCACCGACGGGCTCCTCGCGCACTACGCGGACGGCGACGACAGCGGACTGGCAGGCTACTCCGATGCGTGCCTGCGGCGCGTATGGCAGTACCAGGACTTCAACCAGTGGGTCTCGGAGATCCTGCACGGCCCGTCCTCCGGCGACCCGTTCCGCGCGGGTGTGGCGGCGGCGCGGCTGCGGCGCATGACGCGCTCCGAGACCGCCGGAGCGGCACTCGCCGGCCTCTACATCGGCAGCAACGCGGAGTACTGACGCGCCAGTCGGGCGCCGGCGAAAGCAGCCGACGTCAGTCGCGGGGGAAATTCCCGGTCGAGAGCGTGAGCCCGACGGGTGTGCCTGTCAGGTCGATCTCCTCGCCGAAGGCGACGGTCAGATCCCTCCCGTAGCCGCCGTCCTTCGGGTGCGTGAAGAGGCGGCAACGGGCGGTGTACGGGTCGACGATCAGGTACGCGGGGACGTCCGAGGAGGCGTATGTCGCCAGCTTGGGCCCGTAGTCGTTGGCGGCGGTCGAGCGGGATACGACCTCCATGACGAACTCGATGTCGTGCGGTGAGAAGAGGCCTCGTGCGTCGGGAGTCGCGTCGTCGGCGATCTTCACGAGATCGGGGGCGAATCCGTTGAGATGCCCGGGGAAGTCGATGCGGACGTCGGAGTCGATCTCAGCGCCTTCGCCGAAGTGATCCTCCAGCTGTCTCAGAACCTTCCGGATGATCTTCCAGTGCGTACGGCGCTGCGGCGACATGTGCACGGACCCCTCGACGATCTCGACCTTGTACCCCTCGGGGACGGGCATCCGTTCCAGCCGCTCGAACAGCTCGTCCAAGGTGAGCTCGTCGGGCTCTGTCATCTCGATCCTGTCGGTCATGACGCTTACGGTGACGCTCCTCCCCGCCGCGCCGGATCGCGCAGCCGCGCAGTACAACGATACGCACAATTCGGGGGTTACGGGCGCCCCCTCGGTGCTCAACTCATCCGCAGCGCAAGGAAGAAGTCCAGCTTGTCCTCCAGCCGGGACAGGTCGCGGCCGGTGAGCTGTTCTATCCGGCCGATGCGGTAGCGGAGGGTGTTGACGTGCACGTGGAGGCGGGCGGCGCAGCGCGTCCAGGAGCCGTCGGCCGCAAGGAACGCCGAGAGGGTGGGCAGGAGTTCGGCACGGTGCCGGCGGTCGTATTCGTGCAGCGGTGCCAGCAGCCGCGCGGTGAAGGCGCGGCGGACGTCGTCCGGGACGAAGGGGAGCAGCAGCACGTGTGAGGCCAGCTCCTCGTGTCCCGCCGCGCAGACCCGTCCCTCGCGTGCGGCTGCGACGCGCCGGGCGTGACGGGCCTCCTCGACGGCCCCGTGCAGCCCTTCGGCGGAGTGCACGGTGGCGCTGACGCCCAGCGTCAGCCGTCCCCCGTCGGCCAGGCCGCGCTCGAGGGGGTCGCGGACCGCGGCGAGCAGCGTCTCCGCGTTGAGGCCGGAGCCGGGCGCGTCGGGGGAGTGCTCGGCGCTCGCCGGGAGCGGGACGAGAGCCACAGCCTCGTCCCCGTTGTGTGTGACGGCGACCCTGTCAGCGGTGTCGGAGCAGGGGTCGGCGCCGGTGGTGCGGGGGTCGAGCAGGATCTCCTCCAGCAGGGACCGGCAGCCCGCGCCGTCACCGCCGCCCTCCAGGCGGGCGACCACGACCTGCCAGTGCGGGGCGCTGCCCAGCCCCGGCAGCAGTACAGGGGCGGCGACGCGCAGCCGTGCGGCGATCTCAGCGGGAGGGGATCCGGCCTGCAGGAGTTCCAGCACCTCCATGGCGAGCCGGCGGCGGACCGTACGGCCCGCGTCGCGGCGCTCACGTTCCACCGCGATCAGCTGGGTCACTCCGTGTACGAGGTCGAGCCGCCCGGCGGGCCAGTCGCCCGCGTCGTCCTCCACCGCGAGGAACCAGTCGGAGAGGGAGGATTCGGCCGGTCCCGCGCCGCGCACGCCGAAGAGGGAGTAGGTGACGCCGTCGGCCTCGGTCCGGTGCGGTCCGGGCCGCTCCGCGCGTACGGCCGCCAGGTGCTCGCCCGCCAGCCGGGAGCGCACGTCCGGCTGCAGCGCAGCACGCCCGGTGTCCGCCGTGCCCCCGCCCGCCACCGCGCGGCCCGTCACGGACAGCACCCAGGCGCGCAGGTCGAGGTCCGTGCCGAGCAGGTCCAGTACGACGTCGGGGCCGCCGCCCGCGGGGCCCGACGACATCATGCGCCGGTGCCGGTCCACCACGGCGGCCAGGTCACCGGCGCGTTCCGTGGAGACCTGCCGCAGTACGTGCTCGGTGACCGTCGCGAAGGCGACGGCCTCGGCGACGGAGAACAGCGGAACACGGTGCCGGGCACAGGCCTCGACGAGGTCGTCGGGAACCAGGCCCAGCTCGGCTTCACCCGCCGCGAGCCCGGCCACACCGGCGGCGGCGAGGATGCGGACGAAGGGCTCGGAGTCCTCGGGCGCCCGGTACCAGGCCAGCCCGGTCAGCACCAGCTCGTCCCCGGAGAGGTAACGGCCCGGGTCGCGCAGGTCGGTGGTCATGACGCCCCGCACCGTACGGTCGAGCTCTTCCTCTCCTGTGAGGAGACACAGACCGAGGGAGCCGGTCTCCAGGAGTGCGCGCAGGCGCATCGTCTTTCGCCGCCGTTCCGTGTGTCGCCGTCGAATGCGGCGAGGGCCATGCTCACCGGCATTTGTTCGAATCTACAAGACAGGGGGGACGAGCAGCCAAAAGCTTCATGCTTTCGGTGACTGACGCCACTGGTGCTTCCCTCTGTGTACTGGACCGACATCGCGTGCACTTCGGCGACCCGAAGCGAATAGAGAAGAGCCCATGGAGTTTCTTCGCCCCGCCAGTTGGCAGGAGGCGCTCGCCGCGAAGGCCGAGCACCCCACCGCTGTGCCCATCGCGGGCGGCACCGACGTCATGGTCGAGATCAACTTCGACCAGCGCCGCCCCGGCCAGCTGCTGGACCTGAACCGCATCACCGAGCTGTACGAGTGGGAGGTGGGTGAGGAGAGCGTGCGGCTCGGCGCGTCCGTCCCGTACACGCGGATCATCGAGAACCTGCGCACCGAGCTGCCCGGGCTCGCGCTGGCGGGCCACACCGTCGGCTCGCCGCAGATCCGGAACCGGGGGAGTGTCGGCGGCAACCTGGGCGCCGCCTCGCCCGCGGGTGACTCCCACCCTCCGCTGCTCACGGCCGGAGCCGAGATCGAGGCCGAATCGGTGCGCGGCGCGCGCCGCATCCCCGTCGGGGACTTCTTCACAGGCGTCAAGCGCAACGCCCTCGCCGAAGACGAACTGATCAAGTGCGTGCACATCAAGAAGGCGAGCGGACCTCAGCAGTTCTCAAAGATCGGCACCCGTAACGCGATGGTCATCGCGGTCTGCGGATTCGCCGTCGCGCTGCACCCGGAGAGCCGCAGCGTGAAGGCGGCGGTCGGGTCCGCCGCGCCCACACCCTTCCGGGCGGTGGCCGCGGAGGACTTCCTGAACGCAGCACTGGAGGAGGACGGACTCTGGGAGAGCGGTCGCGCCGTGCCGGCGTCCGTGGCCCGGCAGTTCGCCGAACTGTGCTCGGCGTCCTGCAACCCCATCGACGACGTACGCGGCAGCGCCGCCTACCGCAGGCACGCCGTCGGGGTCATGGCCCGCAGGACGCTGAGCTGGGTCTGGGACAGCTATCGCCGCACCACCCCCGACGAAGGAGGTTCCCGATGCGCGTGACATTCACCGTCAACGGACGGCAGCACGAGGCCGACGACGTGTGGGAGGGCGAGTCGCTGCTCTACGTCCTGCGTGAGCGCATGGGTCTCCCCGGCTCCAAGAACGCCTGCGAGCAGGGCGAATGCGGCTCCTGTACGGTCCGGCTCGACGGCGAGCCTGTGTGCGCCTGCCTGGTGGCGGCCGGACAGGTCGAGGGCCGTGAGGTCGTCACCGTCGAAGGGCTCGCCGACCACGCCCGGCAGCGCGCGGGCACGCCCGACGCCGTCGGCACCGGCATGTCGCCCGTGCAGCAGGCCTTCATCGACGCGGGCGCCGTCCAGTGCGGATTCTGCACCCCGGGTCTGCTCGTCGCCGCCGATGAACTCATCGAACGCAATGCCCGCCCGTCCGACGCCGACATCCGCGAAGCCCTCTCCGGCAATCTGTGCCGCTGCACGGGCTACGAGACCATCCTCGACGCGGTGCGGCTCGCGGCCGTCCGTACGGACCCTTCGGAAGAGCGAGCGGCTCAGGGAGAGGCGATCTGAGATGGCCGGAGCGACCCGCATCCCCACCACGATCACGCAGGTCACCCAGGGAAGCGCCACCAAGGGCGGCATCGGCGAATCGACGCTGCGTCCGGACGGCACGCTCAAGGTCACCGGCGAGTTCGCCTACGCCTCCGACCTGTGGCACGAGGACATGCTCTGGGGCTGCACGCTGCGCAGCCCGTACGCACACGCCGAGATCCGCTCCATCGACATCTCCGAGGCGCTGAAGACCCCCGGTGTGTACAGCGTCATGACGCACGACGACCTGCCCGCCGCTACGCACTACGGGCTGGAGATCCACGATCAGCCGGTGCTGGCGAAGGACCGCGTCCGCTACCACGGCGAAGCCGTCGCGATCGTCGCCGCCGACCACCCCGAGACCGCGCGCCGCGCGGCGGCGAAGATCCGCGTCGAGTACGCCGAACTGCTGCCCGTGCACGACGAGGAGAGCGCAACCCGCGAGGGCGCGCCCCTGCTGCATCCGGGCCGTGACGATCACCACGCACCCCACTCGCCGCACCCCAACATCGTCCACCGGCAGCCCATCGTGCGCGGCGATGTCGCGGCGGCCAGGGCGCAGGCCGACGTCGTCGTACGGCACGACTACGAAGTGGGCATGCAGGACCAGGCGTTCCTCGGCCCGGAGTCCGGCCTTGCCGTACCGGCCGAGGACGGCGGCGTCGACCTCTACATCGCCACGCAGTGGCTGCACGTCGACCGCGACCAGCTCGCCCCCGTCCTGGGCCTTCCCGCCGAGAAGGTGCGGCTGACGCTCTCGGGTGTCGGCGGCGCGTTCGGTGCCCGCGAGGACCTGTCGATGCAGGCACACGCGTGCCTGCTGGCGATGGCCACCGGCAAGCCCGTGAAGATCGTCTACAACCGCTACGAGTCCTTCTTCGGGCACGTGCACCGCCACCCCGCGAAGCTCACCTACGAGCACGGCGCAACCCGCGACGGCAAGTTGCTGTACATGACGTGCCGCATCGTGCTGGACGGAGGCGCGTACGCCTCCTCCTCCCCGGCCGTCGTCGGCAACGCCGCATCGCTCGGCGCCGGCCCGTACGTCATCGACAACGTCGACATCGAGGCACTCGCCCTCTACACCAACAACCCGCCCTGCGGCGCCATGCGAGGCTTCGGCGCTGTGCAGGCCTGCTTCGCCTACGAGTCGCAGATGGACCGCCTCGCCGAGGCCCTGGACATGGACCCGGTCGAACTGCGGCAGAAGAACGCGATGTCGCAGGGCTCGCTGCTGCCCACGGGCCAGGAGGTCGACGCGCCCGCTCCGGTCGCCGAGATCCTGCGCCGCGTCAAGGCGCGGCCGATGCCGCCGGAGAAGCCGTGGGAGAGCGGTTTTTCCGCCGGGCAGGGCACGGACGGCACCGAAGTCGCAGTCGATGTACGGGCGTTGCCCGGCGGGCTGTCCAACACCACGCACGGCGAAGGCGTCGTACGCGGCGTGGGCTACGCAGTCGGCATCAAGAACGTCGGCTTCTCCGAGGGCTTCGACGACTACTCCACCGCACGCGTCCGGCTCGAAGTGGCAGGCGGTGAAGCCGTCGCGATGGTGCACACCGCGATGGCCGAGGTCGGGCAGGGCGGCGTCACCGTGCACGCGCAGATCGCCCGCACCGAGCTGGGCGTATCGGGCGTCACGATCCACCCGGCCGACACCCAGGTCGGCTCCGCGGGTTCCACCTCCGCGTCCCGGCAGACGTACATGACCGGCGGTGCGGTGAAGAAGGCCTGCGAAGCCGTACGGGAGAGAGTCCTGCAGCTCGGCCGGGAGAGGTTCGCGGGCAGCCACCCGGCATGGACGGACGGCGGTGAACTCCTGCTGGAGGGCGGCAAGATCGTCACCGGCGGCGGCGAGGCCGTGGCCGCTCTCGCCGACGTACTGGAAGACGAAGTCGTCGAGGAGGAGCTGGAGTTCAGACACCGGCCGACCGAAGCCCTGGACCTGAAGACGGGGCAGGGCTTCGGCCACGTCCAGTACTCCTTCGCCGCGCACCGTGCCGTCGTCGAGGTCGACGTCGAACTCGGCCTGGTCAAGGTCGTCGAGCTGGCCTGCGCACAGGACGTCGGCAAGGCCCTCAACCCGCTCGCCACCGTCGGCCAGATCCAGGGCGGTACGACACAAGGCCTGGGCCTGGCCGTCATGGAGGAAATCCTCGTCGACCCGGGAGGGCAGGTACGCAACCCCTCCTTCACGGACTATCTGATCCCCACCATCCTCGACACTCCGGCGATCCCGGTGGATGTCCTGGAACTCGCCGACGAGCACGCCCCGTACGGGCTGCGCGGCGTCGGTGAGGCGCCGACGCTCTCATCGACCCCGGCAGTCGTCGCCGCCATCCGGAACGCGACCGGCCTCGCCCTGAACAGGGTCCCGGTACGTCCCGAGCATCTGACAGGCACCTAGCAACGCGCCTCGGGCCGTCCCCCGGGTCGTGCATCCCAGATCCCCCGAAGTGCGCCCGCACTTCGGGGTGCACCGACACGTCTTGGGAGAGCGCACATGACCCAGCCCCGAACAGCAGCACACAAGCCGGACGAGAGCACGGACCCCGAGCCACCACCGACTTCGCGGACGGCGCCCGCTCAACGGTCCCTGCTCGACCGGTACTTCCGCATATCCGAGCGGCACTCGACTCTCGCGCGTGAGGTGCGCGGCGGTGTCACCACCTTCATGGCGATGGCCTACATCGTTCTGCTCAACCCTGTGATCCTCTCCGTCCCCGACGCCGCAGGGTCCACCCTCGACGGCGCCCAGGTCACCACGGCCACCGCCTTCGCCGCCGCGGCCACCACCTTGGTCATGGGCGTGATCGGCAACGTGCCGCTGGCCCTGGCCGCCGGGCTGAGCGTCTCCGCGGTGCTGGCCTTCCAGGTCGCGCCGGAGATGACCTGGCCGAACGCGTTCGGGATGTGCGTCATCTACGGTGCCGTGATCATCCTGCTCGTCGTCACGGGCATGCGGCGGCTCATCATGGACGCCATTCCGCAGGCCATGAAGCACGCCATCACCATGGGCATCGGCCTGTTCGTCACGCTCATCGGCTGCGTGCAGGCCGGCTTCGTGACCAGCATGCCGGGGCCCGGCGGCGTCGCCGGTGCCAAGCCGGTGCAGCTCGGCACCCACGACATGCTCACGGGCTGGCCGGTGCTCTGCTTCTCCTTCACCGTGCTGCTCGTCTTCGCCCTCCAGGTACGGCGCGTTCCCGGCGCCATCCTCATCGGCATCGTCGGCGGCACCGTTGTGGCGGGCCTGGTCCACCACTTCGCGGGGCTGGAGAAGAAGGACTGGGGCGGCCGGAACGC
>DATMEI010000169.1:0-13825 GCA_035556995.1 Streptomyces sp. | reverse complement strand
GGGCGGCCCCCGAAGCGTCCCGTCCAGTGTCGCCGCGGTGCACAGGCGAGGCGAGTCGGCAGGCTTCCGCGGGTGTCCCAGCCGGGGAGTCCGGTCAGAGTCCGGGCCTGCCATACTGCGCGGCTGTGAAGGCACTCATCTATGAGGAGTTCGGGCAGCTTCCCGAGCTCCGCACCGCATCGGACCCCGCCCCCGCACCCGGCGGAGCAGTGATCGAAGTGGCCGCCACCGGCCTGTGCCGGAGCGACTGGCATGCGTGGCAGGGCCACGACTCCGGGGTGCGGCTGCCGCACGTGGGCGGGCACGAGTTCGCGGGGACCGTGAGCGCGGTCGGCCCCGGCGTACGGGAGTCGTGGGTGGGCCGGCGGGTGACCGTCCCCTTCGTGTGCGGCTGCGGAACGTGCGCGGAGTGCGTGACCGGCAACCAGCAGGTGTGCGAACGGCAGACGCAGCCCGGCTTCACCCACTGGGGGTCCTTCGCGGAGTACGTCTCCGTCGACCACGCCGAGAACAACCTCGTCCCGCTCCCCGACTCCGTCGACTCCGCGACCGCCGCCTCGCTCGGCTGCCGCTTCGGCACGGCCTTCCGCGCGACGCTACGACAAGGACGGCTCACGGCAGGTGAGTTCGTGGCGGTGCACGGCTGCGGCGGGGCCGGGCTCTCGGCCGTACTGATCGCGGTCGCGAGCGGTGCGCGCGTCGTCGCTGTGGACATCTCGCCCGAAGCGCTGGAACTCGCCCGTGAGTTCGGTGCCGCCGCAACGGTGGACGCCTCCGCCGTGCCGGACACCGCCGCCGCCGTCGCCGAACTCACGGGCGGCGGCGCGCATCTCTCCCTGGACTGCCTCGGTCATCCGCAGACCTGTGCGGCGTCCGTACGCAGCCTCCGGCGGCGCGGCCGGCACGTACAGGTCGGGCTGATGACTCCCGAACAGGCCTCCGGCGTCCCGATGGACCGCGTCGTCGCCCACGAGCTCGAACTGCTGGGCAGCCACGGCATCCAGGCACACGAATACCCGGCCATGCTCGCCCTGGTCGAGTCCGGCACGCTACGGCCGGAACGTCTGCTGCGCAGGCGCATCGGTCTCCCCGAAGCAGCCGCGGCGCTGGCGGAGATGAGCACGCCGGGGCCCGGCGGCGCGGCCGGCGTGACGGTCGCCGTCCCCTGAACAGGCCCGACGTGCCGCGTACGAGCGGGAGTTGACGAGCGTCGCAGCGTGACGGGCGGCGTGACCGGCGTCACGGGTGCGGGTGTCATACGGAACGGGGGCGCGAACCGTGTAGCGGGTGCAAGTGCACAACAACAACGGGGAGAAGAAATGCGCAAGCGCATCCTTACCGGCGTACTCGCCGCCATGGCCATCGGTTCCGTGCTGGGGGCCCCGCAGGCCTCCGCGCAGCCGGCCGGTGACATCGGCACCTCCGCCGAGGCGGCCAACGTCCCGGTACACGCCGTCGCCGACGCCTACATCCGCTCGTCCGCCAGCACCGGCGGCGAGCGCTGGGGCAACGTCCGCTTCGGTGAGGACTGGGAGGCGATCTGCTTCACCGAGGGCGGGGACGCCGAACTGGGAGGCAAGCACAGCGACATCTGGGTCCAGCTCGACCAGTGGGGACCCTCGAACGGCTTCGTCACCGAGCTCGCACTCGAGCACGGCCACGCGAACATGCCGCACTGCTGAGCGCGCAGAGAACACGGACGCAGGGGTGCCGCCGAGAGCGGCGCCCCTGCCGTGCGTCCAGGGGCGGCGGTGGGCCGGCGGGCATCGGCCGCACCCGCCGGACCGCCGGATCCGGTGCCCGCATGGCCCGTTGGGCACGTTCGGGTGAACCGTCTTCATCCCGGGTCCCCGGTGGCCGGGCAGCGCATACCGTGCCGAGCGTGGTGAAACCTCCGCATCGTACGCACTGAGGAAGCGCATGCCACTTACGTCGAAGAACCTCCCCGAGTACTGGGACACGTACAAGCCGCACAAGGGAGAGGGTGCGCCCCCGCCACCGGCGGTCGACTCCTTCGAGTGGACGCAGCACCCCGGGCACGGACCCGGTGACAGTTTCCTGGGGCAGCCCCGCACCGCCCTCGAACTGGGCTCCGCCGAGGGCAAGGAGGCTGTTTTCCTCGCCCGTAACGGAGTTGAGGTGACCGCGCTCGACATCTCCCCCGCGCAGACCGCCCGGGCACGCCTGTGGTGGGAGGGAACCCCCGGTCTCTCGTTCGTCAACGCGGAAGCCTGCGACTACCTTTCGAGCACTCCGTCGATGTACGACGCGATCTTCTCCCGATGGGGCGCCGTCTGGTTCACCGACCCCGCGGACCTGGTGCCGCTGGTCAGCCGCAGGCTCAACCGCGGTGGCACCTTCGCCATTTCACAGGCGGAGCCGATCGAGGGCTTCTACGGGCCCCAGGCGATGTACGGCAACGGGCTCAAGGGCCGCAGGCTTACGGTGCTGCGCTGGTCGTACTCGCCCGAGATGTGGACCGATCTCCTCAAGAGCCACGGCTTCACGGCCATCGAGGCCTACGTACTGCCCGCGCCGAACCCGGAGAACGTCGGCACGCTCATGGTGCGCGCCCAAGCACCGGCGAAGCGGCGGAGCAAGCCCACGCCCCGCCGCTGACCTGCCCCAGCGAGTCCTGTGCCCGTCAGGGGACGTGAGGGCCGTTCTGCCCGGCCACCCCCGAAGTGGGGTGGCCATTCGGCTGCTTGGGCGCGTACGGCCGGAACTGCGCCCGCACGAAGAGCCGTCCGTAGGAAGCATGGCGGAGAGTGAAGAGCAGGTCGCTGCGGCAACCGGCTGCGGCTGCCTGGTGACGTTTGTTGCAGCCGCCACCGGGTTCTGGGTGTGGTTCGACGGGGCGCGCCCCGGGGTGATCGGAGCCTTCGAGGGCCGGCGCGACTGGAGCCTCATCTACATCGAGCTGCCGTGCATGTTCTTCGGGTTCCCACTGATCACCCTTCTGGCCTGGGCCTGGATGCGCGCTGTGCTGCGCGCCCGTACGGGGCGCGCGATGCGGAATGCCGTCTCCGGCGTGGTGGTGGTTCTGATGCTGGTGGTCGCGGGGGTGGCCTCCCATGCTTGGCTGACCCATCGCGTCGACAGCATCGAATGGCTCAACCAGGAAGAATGACCGGTGGTGACGAAGCCATCCGGGGCGGTCGCGTCGAAGGCGAGGGCGGGGCCGCGAATGCGGATGTGGTTCACCCGGGGTTCACTCCGGCGTCGTCCTCCGGCGGGGAAGCGCCCATAGCGTCCCCACGTAGAAAGCTCAGATCCGGAGGGGACCATGCGCAAGCTGTTGCCGATACTCGGCTCGCATTCCGGCGGGAGGTCGGCCCTGACCTGCCGATACCGCTGCGGTGACGCCTGCTTCCACGAGGCGCCCAATACCAGCGGTAACGAGTACGCCGGCGACATCATCGCCCGTGCACTCTCGCGCCGGTCGGTGCTGCGTGCCGGTGCCGTGGCCGGTGTGGTCGCGGCTGCCGGTACGGGCGCTTGCAGCGCTGACAGCGCCGGTGCGGCGACCGCGGACGCCGACAAGGTGAAGGGCAAGCCCGCGAAGGGCCTGCGCTTCTCGCCCGTCGAGCCGAACACGCACGACAAGGTCACCGTCCCCGAGGGCTACAAGCAGAACGTCGTGATCCGCTGGGGCGAACCGATCCTGCGGGGTGCGCCCGACTTCGATCCGGAGAAGCAGTCGGTGAAGGCGCAGGAGGGGCAGTTCGGCTACAACAACGACTTCCTCTCGCTGCTCCCCCTGGAGGATCAAGAGAGCGGCGACAAGCGGCAGTTGCTGGTCGCCAATCACGAGTACACCGACGAGATCCTGATGTTCGCGGACTACGACGCGGACGATCCCACCCGCGAGCAGGCCGAGATCGGCTGGGCCGCGCACGGGCTCTCCGTCGTTGTGGTCGAGGGGGACCGCAAGTCGGGTGCGCTCAAGGCCGTACCCCGTCACCGTCTCAACCGCAGGGTCACCGCCACCACGCCGTTCAAGGTCACCGGCCCGGCGGCGGGCAGCCGCTGGCTGCGTACGTCCGCCGATCCCGAGGGCCGTACGGTGCTGGGCACCCTCAACAACTGTGCGGGCGGGACCACTCCGTGGGGCACGACGCTGCACGGTGAGGAGAACATCGACCAGTACTTCGCCAACACCGACGAGGTGAAGGACGACGAGCACCGCAAGCGCCTCAACCGGTACGCGCTCAAGGGCACCGAGACCGAGCGCAAGTGGGAGCGTTTCGACGACCGTTTCGACGTCGTCAAGGAGCCGTACGAGCCGCACCGCTTCGGCTGGGTCGTCGAACTCGACCCGTACGACCCGGACTCCACGCCCCGCAAGCGCACCGCGCTGGGCCGCTTCAAGCACGAGGCCGCGCAGCCGCGGCTGACCAGCGACGGCCGTGCCGTGGTCTACATGGGCGACGACGAGCGCTTCGAGTACCTCTACAAGTTCGTGTCCTCGAAGCGGATGCGGCGCGGTGACAGCCGGGACGATCACGAGCACAACCTCACGCTGCTGGACGACGGCACGCTCTACGTGGCCGAGCTGACCGGCGACAGCCCGGACGACGAGATCGACGGATCCGGTCAACTGCCGTCCGACGACCACGAGTTCGACGGCAGCGGCAAGTGGATTCCGCTCGCCACGGGCAATGATTCGCATGTGAAGGGCATGACGGCGGACGAGGTCTACGTCTTCACGCGGATCGCCGCCGACAAGGCGGGTGCCACGAAGATGGACCGCCCCGAGGACGTCGAACCCAGCCCGCGTACGGGGCGCGTGTACGCCGCCCTGACCAACAACACCGACCGTGGCGCGGCGGGCAAGGCGGGCCCCGACGAGGCCAACCCGCGCAAGGGCAACAAGCACGGCCAGGTACTGGAGTTCGCCGAGCACGGCGACGATCCGGCAGCGCGGCGCTTCAAGTGGCGGCTGTTCCTCGTGTGCGGCGACCCGGAGGACCCCGGTACGTACTTCGGCGGCTTCCCCAAGGACCAGGTCAGCCCGATCTCCTGCCCCGACAACGTCACCTTCGACGCGTACGGCAATCTGTGGCTCTCCACGGACGGCAACGAACTCGGCTCGCACGACGGCCTGTTCGGCGTCGCCACAGTGGGGCGCAGGCGTGGTGAGGTGCGTCAGTTCCTGACCGTGCCGATCGGCGCCGAGACGTGCGGGCCGATCGTGCAGGAGCGGCGCGTACTGGTGTCGGTGCAGCACCCCGGCGAGGTCGACGGGGCGAGCGTGGAGAAGCCCGCCTCGCAGTGGCCGGACGGACCGGACGCGTATGTACGGCCCTCGGTCGTCAGCGTCTGGCGGGCGGACGGGAGCGACATCGGCGTGTAGTGCACGCTGAGCGAGCGGAACGCGGAACGCGGCACCCTGCGGGCCCCGGACGGTCACCGTCCGGGGCCCCGCTGTATCCCGGCCGTACCCGGCGCGCGTCCCCGATGGCCCTGTGATCGACTGGACGGGGGTGGACCCGGAACAGTCGGGGAGCGGAGAGCGGAGCGGAAGCATGGGCGTCGCGTGGATGGTTCTCGTCGTCTCGGGGGTGCTGGAGACCGTGTGGGCGGGTGCGCTCCAGGCATCGGACAACTTCCACAGGCTGTGGCCCTCACTGCTCTTCCTCGGTGCGCTGGCCTGCAGCATGGTGGGCCTCTCCTACGCGGTCGCCCACATTCCGCTCGGCACCGCCTACGGCGTATGGGTGGGGATCGGCGCGATCGGTACCGCCGTCTACGGGATGGCGGTTCTCGGCGACGCCGTCACCGTGGCCCGTCTGCTGTGTCTGCTGCTGATCGTCGGCGGCGTGGTCGGGCTCAAGCTCCTCCACTGAGGCCGGGACGCACGGGGCACCCGGCTCGTTTCGTCCCGTGGACGGCGGCTCGGACCGTCCGATCGGTCGCCCGCGGCAGGTGATCTTCGAGCTCGACGGGTTACCCGCATCCACGGCCGGGCACCAAGCCACCGGCCCACCGGCCCCCGGCTCACCCTCACCTGACAGAAAGGCGGACCCCCCGTGTCCGAACCCCCGCTGCGCCAGAACCTGAGCTTCGTCGCCGACGGCGTCGACATCTACGGCTATCTCGCCCTGCCCCCGGGCGGCACCGGCCCCGGTGTCATCGTCATCCAGGAATGGTGGGGTCTGACCGACCAGATCGCCTCAGTGGCGGACGACTTCGCCGCGGCCGGCTATGTGGCGCTGGCGCCCGACCTCTACGGCGGCCGTACCACTCACGACAGCGACGACGCCGCGCGGCTCGCCAACGAACTTCCCATGCGCAAGGCCGTGGGTGAACTCACCGGCGCTGTCGACTACTTGCTCGCCCATGAGGCGGTACGGGGCGACGCCGTGGGCGCGGTGGGCTTCTGCATGGGAGGCGGCTTCGTCCTCGCTCTCGCCGCTGCGGCCGGTGAGAAGGTCGCCGCCGCCGTCCCGTACTACGGGGTGATCGGCGACGACGAAGCCGACTTCTCAGCCCTGCGTGCCGAAGTGCTCGGCCACTACGGCGAGTTGGACGAGAACGCCTCACCGGCCCGGGCCGAGGAGATCGCTGAACGCATCCGTGCCGAGTCCGGTGCGCAGGTGATGATCCACCGCTACCCGGCCGGGCATGCCTTCGCGAACGAGGAGGACCATCTGGGCACCTACGACCCCGACTCGGCCCGCGTGGCCTGGGAGCGCACCCTCGAATTCCTGAAGGCCCGGCTGTAGGGCGTCCGTCCGCACCGGCAAGAGCGTCGCGAACTGCTGGAGCGGGCAGGGCAGTCGGGCGAGCAGTCCGGCCCGGCCCGTCCCTTGCCTGGCCCGGCCTGGCGTGTCATCTGTCATGGGTACGGGGACACCGGCAGGACACCGGCCCCCGTACCCGTGCTCACGGCAGGAGCACCAGCTTGCCGCCGGGATGCCCCTCCGCGAGGAAGCGGTGGGCCTCGGCCGCCTCGGCCAGCGGGAAGGTACGGGCGATCACGACATCCACCTTGCCCAGCTGCGCCAGGGGGACCAGATCCCGCCACGCCTCGGACCTGATCTTCGTGCCGGGGTCGGCGTTCGGTGCGCCGCCGATGAGCTTGATGCCGGTGTCGCCGCGGTCGAAGGCGAGGACGGAGACGATTCGGGCACGGTCCGGGACCAGCGCCAGCGAGACGTCCACGGCCTCCGTTGTGCCCGCGGTGTCGACCACGGCGTCCACACCGTCGGGAGCTGCCGCGCGCACCCGGTCCTCGAGGCCGGCGCCGTAGAGCAGCGGCGTCGCGCCGTGCTGCCGCACCAGGTCCTGACGTTGCTCGCTCGCCGTGCCGAGCACCTTCGCGCCGACTGCGACGGCCAGCTGTACGGCCGCGAGGCCCACCCCGCCCGACGCACCGTGGACCAGGATCGTCTCGCCCTCGGCCACTCCGACGACCGAAAGGGCGTGCACCGCGGTCGACCCGGTCAGCAGCAGCCCGGAGGCCTTCTGCCAGCTCAGGTCGGCGGGTTTGGGCACGACGTTCGACGCGGGCACCGTCAGCTCGGTCGCGTACGCGCCCGGCACGGAGAACGCGATCACCTCGTCCCCGACGGACAGCGCTCCGCCCGGCCCTTCGGCGTCCTCCCCCACCGCGGTGACGACACCGGCGAGCTCCTGGCCCACCGGCATCGGCAGCGCCGACGGGTCGTCGCTGAAGGACCCGCTGTAGAGCTTGTAGTCGACCGGATTGACGCCGATGGCCTTGGCCTGCAACGTCACCTGCCCGGGGCCCGGCGGCGGCACCTCGGCATCGACCAGTGACAGCACCTCCGGCCCGCCGTAGGACTCGGCCACCACTCTCTTCGCCATATCGCGACCTCCCGCGCTCACCTGGCACTATCCCACCGCGCCGCCCACCTCGCGCGTCGGACGGCCATCAGGGTCAGACCGGCCGGAAGGCGGGCCGGCCGGCCCGTCCGGCGCCGATGTCAGGGCCGATGCAGCGCCGGCGTCAGCGCAGCGCGTCAGGCTGTGAGGGATGTCAGCGTGCGCAGCGGTGCACCCGCCAGCCAGGCGGCGATGTCCTCGGCCGCCTGCCCGTAGAAGACCCGGTAGGTCTCCTCGGTGACGTAACCGATGTGCGGTGTCAGTACGGTGCGGGGCGCCGTGCGCAGCAGGGAGTCGGCGGGCAGCGGCTCCATGTCGTAGACGTCCAGTCCGGCGCCGGCGATACGGCCCTCGTTCAGGGCGTCGATGAGGGCGCCGGTGTCGATCAGGGGGCCGCGTGAGGTGTTGACCAGATACGCGGTGGGTTTCATCCAGGACAGTTCCTCGCGGCCGATCAGCCCGGTGCTGCGGTCGCTGAGTTTGTAGTGGACGGTCACCACGTCCGACTCGGAGAAGAGGGCCTGCTTGCTGACGGGTTCGGCTCCGCGCTCGCGGGCGGTGTCCGGGTCGAGGTTGCTGCTCCAGGCCAGTACGCGCATGCCGAAGGCCTTGCCGACGGCGGCGACGTGCGTACCGAGGCGTCCCAGACCGACGACGCCGAGGGTGTGCCCGTGCAGGTCGCCGCCGATGGTGTTCTGCCACTGCCCCTCGCGCATCCCGGTGGATTCGGCGGGGATGTGGCGCACGAGGGAGAGGATGAGTGCCCAGGTGAGTTCGGGTGTGGCGGTGGCCGGGCTCTGTGTGCCGCAGACCGTGACGCCGTGGCGGCGGGCCGCGTCCAGGTCGATGGAGGCGTTGTTCATGCCGGTGGTCACCAGCAGCCGCAGATTCGGCAGCCGCGCGAAGCGTTCTTGGGTGAAGGGGGTGCGTTCGCGCATCGCGACGACGGCGTCGAAGCCGTGCAGGGCTTCTGTCACGGCGTCCGTGTCCGCCAAGTGCTCGTGGAGGAAGGTGACTTCGGCGTCGAGGCTCTGCCAGTCGGCGAAGTGGTGGGCTGCCTGCTGGTAGTCGTCCAGTACGGCGACGCGCACGGGCGCTCCTTCCTGACGGGTCCGTGTGATCCGGGAACACCGAATCGAATCGCTGACGTGGACCTTAACCCCGCTCGGCGGAGCGAGCCGTCCCCCGCGTAGTACCTGAGGGGGAGATGCGGGGACGGTACCGGGGGCGGATGCCCGTACGTACCCGCCCTCATATCGTCGCTCCATGCCCCTCCAGCGATCCCACGGACGTACGGCAGCCGCCGAACCGGCACTTGCCGAACCGGCACCCGCCGGGTTCTTCGGCGCGCTGCTCGGCGACCTCTGCCGCGGCCTGTTCCACGACCTGGTCCGTGACGCGTTCGCTCTCCGGCCGCTCCGGCCGCTCCGGCCGCTCCGGCCGCCGCGTCTGCTGCCGGCGGCGGCCCGGGTTCCCGTCCCGGTGGTTGTGCGGAGAGCTCTGCGACGGGCGCCGCACGCGGGGGTGCTGCTGCTGACCCTGTTGGTGGCGGGGCTCCAGGCCGGGGCCGATATCGCCCCGGCGGGCAAGCAGTTCGGGGTGTGCCTTCTCGCGGTCGCGCTGCTGACGACACTGTGCCTGCCGGTGGTATCGGGCTGGCTGCTGCTGCTGGCACTGGGCGTCAGCCTGTTCCCGCTGGACGGGGTGGCGCCCCCCTTCCCGTTCGCCGACCTGTCCCATGCAGACGTTCTCCAGTACAACTCGGAGGCGCGTCCGTGGGCGTGGGCGGGGTTCCTCGCCTTCGCGGCACTGCTGGTGATTCTGGGACTGCGCCTGCGACTTCGGGCCGTGGCCGGACTGTGGGTGCTCGCGGTGGCGCTCGCGGCAGTGGGCAACGGGCGGTTCATCGTCGGTACGGCGGTGGTGGCACTGCTCTCCGCGCTGATGCCGCTCGTCGGTGCCGTCTTCACGGGCTGGCGTGAGGCCCGCGAAGACGCCGCCGCGCACGCCGCGGCCACAGGGGAGGAGCGCTCCCGCCGCATGCTGCTCGAAGAACGGGCCGTCATCGCACGGGAGTTGCACGACGTGGTCGCACACCACATGTCGGTCATCGCGATCCAGGCGGAGGCCGCGCCGTACCGGGTGACCGATCCGCCGCCCGAACTGGAGAAGGCGTTCGGGACCGTGCGGGAGAGTGCCGTCGCCGCGCTCGCCGAACTGCGCCGCGTGCTCGGCGTCATACGGACGGAGTCCCCTTCGCGGGTGACGGCGGACGGCGGCGGTGTCGAGGCTCCACTGCCCGTCCTCGGGGATCTGGACTCGCTGCTCGCGGGCGTGCAAGCCGCCGGGACACCGGCCGAGCAGACGGTGACGGGTGAGGTACGGGCGCTGCCGCGCGGCGTGGAACTGTCGGCGTACCGCATCGTTCAGGAAGCGCTGAGCAACTCGCTGCGCCACGCTCCCAAGGCCTGCGTGCGGGTGGAACTCGCCTACGCCGCAGACGGGTTGGGCCTGCGCGTCGTCAACGGCCCGTCCACGCACCCTGCTTCGCCGTCACCGGGCGCAGGCCACGGCCTCACGGGCATGCGTGAGCGTGCCGCGATGCTGGGAGGACGGCTGACCGCCGGGCAGACGGACGGCGGCGGCTTCGAGGTGGCGGGTTTCCTGCCGAGCGGCAGAGCGGAGGCGCCGGATGAGTGACGAGGCCGCGATCCGGGTGCTGATCGCCGACGACCAGGAGATGGTGCGCGAAGGGTTCTCCGTGCTGCTGGGAAGCAGGCCGGACATCGAAGTGGCCGGTGAGGCCGTCGACGGCCGCGACGCGGTGGACAAGGTCGCCGCTCTGCGTCCGCACGTCGCTCTCCTCGATGTGCGGATGCCCGTGATGAACGGTCTGGAGGCCACCCGCGAGATCGTCCTGACGGCCCCCGAGACGAAGGTGCTGATACTCACGACCTACGACTTGGACGAGTACGTCTACCAAGCACTGCGTGCGGGTGCGAGCGGCTTCCTGCTCAAGGACGCCCCGGTGCGTCAACTGGCCGACGGCATAAGGGCCGTCGCGGCAGGTGGCGCCCTGCTGGCTCCCGCCGTGACGCGCCGCCTGATCGCCGAGTTCACCCGTATCGGCGGCGGCAGCGGCAGCGGCTTGAGCGGTACGGGCCCGCGCGCACCGCTCAAGGAACGCGTCCTCGAACTGACCGGGAGAGAGACGGAGGTGCTTGCGCTCGTGGCGCAGGGTCTGTCGAACACCGAGATCGGCGGGCATCTCTTCGTCGCGGAGTCGACGGTGAAGACCCACGTCGGACGGATCCTCGTCAAGCTCGGCCTCCGCGACCGTACTCAGGCCGTGATCTTCGCCTACGAGAGCGGAGTCGTCGCGGCACCCGGTACCGCCCCCGGTACGAACGCCGGTACCGCCCCCGGTTCGGACGCCCGTAGGGACGCCCGTACGGACACCGGCGCGCACAGGGACAGACGCACGCACACCGACTGACTCGCAGGGCGGGGCCCCGTTCCCGGCCCGCTCACCTCTCCAACTCCCGCCACGGCACCGCCATACCCTCGACCGTGAACGTGTCCGACATGGCCTGTCATTCGTTTCGGCATGTGTCAAAGCGCCGTCGACGACACCAGAACAACCTAGGAGTACGTACCCATGCCCAAGAAGACCCCGCGCTCCCTGGCGGCGAACCGTTCGCGGCTCACGCACAAGGTCTCCTACGCACTCAAGAACCCGGCACGGGTCGTCCCCTACGTGCGCCGTGCCGCCCGCGACCGCTGGCTGCGGTTCAAGCACCCGGACCATGTCGGCTACTACCGGGCCGTGATGGCCTCGGACACCGCGAACAACCCGGAGGCGGCGGTCGGCAGCCGCAGCCACGACCGGTGGCTGGCACTGGGGCAGATGCAGTTCGACTTCCTCGTCGAGCACGGGCTTCAGAAGGAGCACCGCATGCTGGACATCGGCTGCGGCAACCTCCGCGCGGGCTGGAGGTTCATCCAGTACCTCGACTCCGGGAACTACTACGGCATCGACATCTCCCCGGACATTCTCATCTCCGCGAAGAAGACGCTGACGAGCTACGAACTGCAGGAGAAACTGCCGCACTTGACCCTCACGCACGACCTCACGTTCGACTTCCTGCCGAGCGGTCACTTCGACGTCGTGCACGCGCACAGCGTCTTCTCCCACTCCCCGGTCGAAGTCATCGACGAGTGCCTGGCCAACGTCGGACGGATCCTGGCACCCCGTGGCTTCTTCGACTTCACCTTCGACCGCACGGAGGGCTCCGAACACCAGGTGCTGCGTGAGGACTTCTACTACAGGACCGAGACGCTCACCGCGCTGGCGGAGAAGCACGGACTCAGCGCGCGCTTCATGGACGACTGGGAGAAGCTCCCCCACGGACAGTCCAAGATCCGCGTCATGCACGCCGACGCACCCGCCCGTCCGCACAACAACTGACGGGCTGCGGCCGGCTCTTGGGGCACGCACAGCCTCCCCGATGTGCGGCCCTCATGCCACGCCGTCGTTCAGGCCCCGGCCCGGGGGCGGGTCAGCCGTCCGTCTCCGGGCCGGTTTCACGCCGGGTCTCCGCATCGAGCTGTGCGGTCATCATGCCCACCAGCGCGGCACGTTCGGGGATTCGGGCGACGTCGGCCCACTCGTGCTCGGCGTGCGCACCGCCCCCCACGGCGCCCAGTCCGTCCAGCGTGGGAGTGCCCGTAGCGGCGCACAGGTTGCCGTCGGAGACGCCGCCCACCCGCGCCGAGCCGGGCCAGGGAAGGCCGAGGCGGGTGAAGGCGGTACGGGCGAGCCGTAGGGGTTCGCGGGCGTGAGTCTCCTCCAGCGGCGGCCTGTTGACACCGCCGGTGATCTCGAACGGCAGCTGTGCGGTTCCGGCCACCAGATGGCGCAGGGCACCGTCCAGGTGTTCCTGCGCCGCCGAGTCCGGGGCCCGTACGTCGACCATCACGTGAGCGTGGTCCGGGACGGTGTTCCGGGTGGTGCCGGCGGCGGCCATCGTCGGCGTGACGGTGGTCTCCCCGTCGGCGGAGGCCAAGCGGTGCAGTTCGACGACGACCCCGGCGAGGTCGACGAGCGCGTTGCGGCCTTCGAGCGGATCGAGCCCCGCGTGCGCGGCCCGGCCCTGCACGGAGATGTCGTAGAAGGACCAGCCCTTGCGTGCGTGCTTGAGCGCGCCGCCGTCGGCTGCGCCCTCCAGCACGAGCGCGGTGCGCGACGCACGCGCCCACTCGGTGACGACGGGGCCGCCCAGCGGTGAGCCGACCTCCTCGTCCGTGGTGACGAGGAAGGCCACCGCAGGGTACGCACCCGTCATGGCACGCAGCTCCGACAGTGCGTGAAGGCCCTGCACCAGGCCGGCCTTCATGTCGAAGACGCCGGGGCCCGTCGCGCGGGAGTCCCGTACAGCGAAGGGGCGGCGGCGGAGCGTACCGAGTGGCCAGACCGTGTCGAGGTGCCCGACGAGCAGCACGGGCGGGCGGTCGGCCGGGCCCAGCCGCCACAGCAGTCCGCCGGGCGTGCCAGGACCTCCGGACGTGACCGAACTGCCGGACGTGCCCGAGCTGCCGGACGTGCCGGAGCTCTCGGAGCCGGGCAGCACCGTGGGCCGTTCCCCGAGCAGCCGCGTGCCGGTCTCCTCCAGCACGGACCGGCACGCCCGCAGCGCATCGGGGTCCGAGGAGGGCGACTCGGCGCTGACCAGTGCGTCCAGGTCGTCGAGCATGGCGGGCCCGCGGGCCGTGAGCCTCTCGAGGTAGACCTTCGGATCCGGCACGGACGGTACTGGCACAGCGAGGCTCCTTTGCCGCGGTCACCGGGGCGGACGTCGGCTCCGTCCCGGGGCGTCCCGTGCTGGGACACCTCATCAGCATCACCGCCCGCAACCGTGCGAAAGTCTGTGCCAGGCACCAAGCTTTGGAGCTGATCCCTCATGGCGGAGCACAA
>DATMEI010000168.1:0-4673 GCA_035556995.1 Streptomyces sp. | reverse complement strand
GAAGACGGCCACCCCGTCCCCGTCGGGGAGTTCCCCGCTGATGGCATGCATCCGCCGCACAACAGCGCGCACCGAGCCGGCCCACGGCGGGCGGGCCGGCTGAAGCGTGCCCGGCGCCTCGTACGGCTCCACGCCCGCGGCCTGCGGCACGGGCGTCCGCTCAGTTGAGGTCATGCAGGCAGAGTCGCAGCAGTGGTGCCGCACCGTGGCGAACCCGGCCCGCACTGCGCCCGTACGGGGGACATGCGGGGGACAGGGGGAAACGGGCGGAGTCCAGGGTGACGCTCAGCGGGTCTCGGAAGGGGACGAGGAATGGCCGGCGCCCTGACCGTCCGAGCGGTCACCCGTGTCCTTCTCCACCGGCTCCTTCTGTTCCGGAGACGAGAGGGCAGCCTTGTCCGCGTCCACCGCACCCGCCGCCGCGGGACGTGGCTTCGTACGCAGCACTCCCGCTCCGAAGACCAGCCCGAGCAGCAGCACCGTGACCATCCCGAACGACACCGTCAGCGACGTCGCCTCCGCGATCCAGCCGACCGCGGCGGGCGCCGCCAGCCCCGAGGCGTACGCGAGAGTCGCCACCCCCGCGATCGCCTGCCCCTGCGAACCGGTCCCCGAGTGGCCCGCCGCCGCGAAGCACAGCGGCACCACGACAGCGATGCCGACCCCGATCAGCGCGAAACCCGTGACCGCCGTCAGAGGAGTAGCGGAAGCGACGACCAGAGCGCTGCCGAGCGCCGCGACGAGACCGCTGGCACGCACCGTCCGCACCGCACCCAGGCGCCGCACCACCGCGTCGCCGACGAGCCGTGCGACGGCCATGGTGCAGGCGAAGGCGGTGAACGCGGAGGCGGCGAGGCCAGGATCGGCGTCCGTGACGTCGCGGAGATAGATGCCCGACCAGTCCATCGAGGCTCCCTCTGCGAAGATCGCACAGAAGCCGATGATGCCGATCGGCAGTACCTCACGGCCGGGCAGGGCGAAGCGCGGCGGCTCCTCCTCCCCGGACGTCGCCGACTCCCCGTTCCTGGCGGCCTCTTCGGCCCGTACGTCCAGTGCCCACCGGCTCGCAACGACCGCCGCAGCCGCCAACACCGGTGCGACCAGGGCCAGATGGACCCGCCCGTCGACGCCCGAGTGTGCGGCGAAGGCACCGCCCGCGCCGCCCAGCAGCGTGCCCACGCTCCACACTCCGTGGAGCCCGGACATGACCGAGCGTCCGTAGCGCTCCTCGATCTGCACTCCGTGCGCGTTCATCGCGACATCCATCAGGCCCAGTCCGCATCCGTAGACGAACAGCGCCAGACAGAGCCACACAAGGGAAGGGGAGAGCGCGGGCAGCGCGAGACCGGCACAGCACATCAGCGACAGCCACGCCAGCAGAGGGCGCGGGCTGTAGCGGTGTGCGAGGCGCGCGGAGAGCGACATCGCGGAAGAGGCCCCCACCGTCAGGAAGACCAGCGCGATGCCCAGCCAGCCGGGGCTGAGATCCAGATGCTCACGGATCCAGGGGATGGCGGTCGCGAAGCTGCCGCTCGCCGCTCCGTGCACGGCGAAGACGACGGCGATCGCCCACCGGGCCCGGCGGGTGGCGCCGTCGATGGCGGTCTGCTGCATGTACGGGATCGTCCGGCCTGTGTTCCTGCCCCTGTGCACCCTGGTGCCCTGCGCGCACGCTCATCCCGCGCGTCATCTGGCTGCGCGATCCGGGACACTGTACGGGTGGTGACCGGGCGCCGAACAAGAGGTTTCCGCGCCCGGGTTGCACCGGTTGAGAGCGCTCACATCCCGCCTGCCGCCACCTTGTGCTGTGAGTGAGCCCACAGCGCGGGCGAGCTTGGCGCGATCCGCGGCGTGGCAGACTTGAGGCGTACCAGTGACGTCAGCGCACTCCGGGGTCGGTGAAAGTCCGAACCGGCGGTTACAGTCCGCGACCCGGCCGCATCCAGCGACCGGTTGACCAGGTGAAACTCCTGGACCGACGGTTAAAGTCCGGATGGGAGGCAGTGCGCGGCGGGCCGAGACGGGTACACCGCCGCATCCGGGCGGTCCGCTTCCGTACTTCGTACGACGGAGCGGTCCCACTCTCCGGACGCTCCGGCGGTGCAGCCGGCTCGCAGGCCCGTACACATCCCACTTGCCCCGGAGTCCGTGCCCTAGAGGCAGGAGAGACCCGGTGGCCACCGACGCCGCAGGCTCAGCACCGTCCGCCGAACCGGCTGAACGTGCTGCCATGCGCCGAGCAGTCGAACTTGCCGCCCGTGGGCTGGGCTCCACCAGCCCCAACCCCGTCGTCGGCTGCGTCGTCCTCAGCTCCGAGGGCCATCCCGTGGGCGAAGGCTGGCACCAGCGGGCAGGCGGCCCGCACGCCGAGGTCCACGCTCTCGCAGAGGCCGGCGACGACGCACGGGGCGGCACCGCCGTCGTCACACTCGAACCCTGCGACCACACCGGCCGTACGGGCCCGTGCTCCCTGGCTCTCATCGAGGCGGGGATCGCCCGCGTCGTCTACGCCGTCGCCGATCCCGCCGCGGGGGGCGGGGCGCGCACACTGGCCGACGCGGGGATCGACGTCGAGCGGGGGCTGCTCGCCGACGAGGCCGCGGCGGTCAACTCCGCCTGGCTCACCTCGATGCGGCTGCACCGCCCGTACGTCATCTGGAAGTACGCCTCCACGCTCGACGGCCGTATCGCCGCCGCCGACGGCTCCAGCCGCTGGATCACCTCCGAGGAGGCCCGCGCCGACGTCCACCGGCTGCGGGCACGTACCGATGCCGTGATCGTCGGCTCCGGCACCGCCCGCGCGGACGACCCGCACCTCGCTGTGCGCGGAGTCCCCGGTGCCGTGCAGCCGCTGCGCGTCGTGCTCGACACCACCGCCACCGCAGTACGGCCCGGCGCCCGCGTCCTCGACGACGCCGCACCGACCGTGATCGCCGTGGCGCAGGACGCCGGCACCGGTGAACTCGGCGATGCCGCCGAGGTGTTGCGTCTGCCACGCGCCGGGGACGGCCGTACGGGCCTGGACCTGACGGCGCTGCTGGAGGCACTGCAGGCACGCGGGGTCCGGTCGGTGCTGCTGGAGGGGGGTCCTGCACTCGCAGGGGCCTTCATCGAGGCAGGGGCTGTCGACGAAGTCATCGGCTATGTCGCACCCGTACTGCTGGGCGCCGGGCCCGCCGCGCTCGGCGACGCCGGAATCGCCACGATCGCGCAGGCGTTGCGGCTGCAGATGACCGAATCCGTGCGTATCGGCCCGGACTTGCGCTTCACCGCGGTTCACGCCGGCTCGGCCCGCGCCCGCATCTCGGCTGCTTCCGCGGCCGTCACCGCTTCCACCGCTGCCACCGAGGAGTCCTGAGTGTTCACCGGAATCATCGAAGAACTGGGCGAGGTCGTCGCCGTCGAGGACCTGCCGGGCGCCGCCCGTTTCCGGCTGCGCGGCCCCGTCGTCACCGACGGTGTGCGGCACGGCGAGTCGATCGCCGTCAACGGTGTCTGCCTCACCGTCGTCGAGACCGGCGGCGGCGAGTTCACCGCGGACGTCATCGCCGAGACCCTGAACCGCTCCAGCCTCGGTGCGCTGACAGTCGGATCACGCGTCAACCTCGAACGCCCCATGGCTCTGGGCGGCAGGCTCGACGGGCACCTCGTACAGGGCCATGTCGACGGCACCGGCACCATCACCGGGCGTACCGACGACGGGACGGTGGCGGTCCGGCTCCCGCCGGAACTGGCCAAGTACATCGTCGAGAAGGGCTCCATCACCGTCGACGGCGTCAGCCTCACCGTCGTCGAGGCGGGTGACGAGCACTTCACCATCAGCCTCATCCCCACGACGCTCGGGATGACCACACTCGGCATCAAGGAGGCCGGAGATCCGGTCAACCTCGAAGTGGACGTCCTGGCCAAGTACGTCGAGCGGCTGCTCGGCCCCAACGGCCGTACGCGGGGGAGCGCAAGCGGAGACGAGCAGGCCTCGAACGCGGAGGAAGCCGTCCGATGAACTCTCTGGACTGGCTCAACGGCCAGGCGTTCACCGCGTTCGGACAGCACGTCATCTACTCCGACATCATCGGCAACACCATCGGTCTGGCCGCCCTCGCGCTGGGCTGGCGCCGCTCGATCCTCACCTGGCCCGTCCAGGTGCTCTCCGGTGTCGTACTCATCGGCGCCTACTCCTCCGCGCAGCTCGCGGGCGGCGTGGGCAAGCAGCTGCTGGTCGTCTTCGTCGCCCTGTGGGGCTGGTGGCAGTGGCGGCGCGGCAAGCAGCAGGCGCGGGACGGATCCATCGCGGTGCGCTTCGCCGGCGGACGTGAGCGCGGCATGCTCGTCGCCGGTACGGCCCTGGGCACCCTCGCCGTCGGCGGGCTCTTCACGCTTGTCCCGTCGCTGTCGTGGAACCCGTGGCCGGATGCGTACATCTTCGTCGGCACCCTCGCCGCCATGACCGCGCAGGCGCGCGGACTCGTCGAGTTCTGGTTCGCCTGGCTGCTGGTCGACATCGTCGGCGTCCCGCTGGCCTTCAGCAGTGGGCTCGCCTTCTCGGGTCTCGTGTACGTCGTCTACCTCGTCCTCGTGCTGTGGGGTCTGCGCAGCTGGTGGCTGCGGACACGGCAGAACACGGCGGGAACGCCCGCAGGGCGGGAGACCGCCGCCGAAGGAGCACTCCCATG
>DATMEI010000167.1:0-2950 GCA_035556995.1 Streptomyces sp. | reverse complement strand
ATCCAGCTCGTCTAGAGCGATACGTGTGTCGGTGTCGGCGAGCTCCACGATCAGTGACCCGGCCTGCAGCTCATGCCGGGCGAGCAGGCTCTCCACCGCGCTCGGGCTCAGGGAACTGTCGGTGAGACGGCTCGCGGGCAGCCTCACGGAGACGGGTGTGGGGAAGCCTGCGAGGTTGCGGGCGGCCGCCTGCTGGACGGCCTCCTCCAGCAGCCACCGGCTCACCTCGGCGACTCTCTCGGTCTGCGCCTCGTCGGCCTCACGGGCGTGAGCGGAATCGCTTCCGGGGCCGCCGGAGCCGCCCCCGTAGCCGCTGTCCGTACCGCTCGCCGGCACGCTCACGGCGCCGTCGCCGGTACGCAGGAACTCCGCCGGGGTGAAGAGGATGCCCTGCGCGGAGCGCCAGCGCGGCTGTGCGGTGACAGCGGCGACCTTCCCGCTGGCGAGCTCCACCACGGGCTGGTGGAGCAGCGTGAACTCGCCGTCCTGCAGGGCACTGCGCAGCCTGGTGGAGAGCTGAGCCCTCTTGACCGCGCCTGACTGCATGTCCGACTGCATCTGCGGGGCGTACAGCTCGACCCTCGCTTTGCCGGCCTGTTTGGCGCGGTACATCGCCAGGTCCGCATTGCGCATCAGGGTCGTGGGAGAGATCCCGGGCTCCGCGAAGGCGATGCCGATGGACGCGGCGACACGGACTTCCTTGCCCTCCACGCGGTAGGGCTCGGAGAGGGTCATGCGCAGCCGGTCGGCGATCTCGTGGATGCGCAGCTCGCGTTCGGCATCCGCATGCGTGCTGGGGTTGCCGTCACCGAGGATGAGCACCGCGAACTCGTCACCGCCCAGACGGGCTGCCGTGTCGCCTGCCCTGACCGACTCCTGGAGGCGGCGGGCGGCGGCGACGAGCAGTTCGTCACCGGCCTGGTGACCGACGCTGTCGTTGACGGCCTTGAAGCCGTCCAGGTCGATGAAGAGCACGGCGTGCTCGCTGTCGCCGCCACGGCGCCCGACCAGGGCCTTGCGCACACGCTCGGTGAAAAGAGCGCGGTTGGGCAGGTCGGTCAGCGGGTCGTGCGAGGCGTTGTGCTGCAACTGCGCCTGCAGCCTTACTCGTTCGGTGACGTCACGGCTGTTGAAGATGAGGCCGCTGCGGTAGCGGTTGACCGTGGACTCGACGTTCAGCCAGTGGCCCTCGCCGTGCCGGAAGCGGCACTCGATGCGGGTCGAGGCCTCCTGCTGGGGCGGCGTCGCGAGGAAGCGGCGCAGCTCGTGCAGCACACGGGCGAGGTCCTCGGGGTGGATGAGGGAGGCCAGTTCGGAGCCGATGAGTGCGTCACCGTCCCGGCCGTAGACGCCCGCGGCGGCGGGCGAGACGTAGCGCAGCACTCCCGTCGGAGAGGCGATCATGATGACGTCGCTGGAGCCCTGCACCAGGGAACGGAAGTGGTTCTCCTTCTGCGCCAGTTCCTGGGTGAGGTTGATGTTGTCCAGCAGCATGATGCCCTGCCGTACGACAAGGGCCAGTACGACCGTGCAGGCCGTGAACAGCACGACGCGGTCGATCTCACGGCCGGCCACCGCGTTGTAGAGAATGCCCAACGTGCAGACAGCAGCGGCCAGATAGGGGGTGAGCGCGGTCAGCGAACCCGCGATCGGGCGGCTGGGGCGGTCAGGGATTATCTCCCATTCCGCCGAGCTGCCCACAGCGGCAGCGCGGGCACCGGCGGCACGTGCGGTACGGCTGCGGTCGGGAGCCAGGACGTCCTGGCCGAGTTCGATCTCGCCTCTGCCGACCCACGGCGCGTACGCGAGCAGAAGCGAGCCCGCGAACCAGCCTGCGTCCAGCAACTGCCCCGAGGTGTAGTGCTCCTGGAGCAGCGGCGAACTGAACAGTGCGTCGCACAGCACGGTCAGGGCGAGCGCGCCGATGGCCGTGTTGATGGCCGAACGCTGTGCGGCGGAGCGCTTGAAGTGCAGGCCGAGCACCATGCTCACCAGCACGATGTCCAGCAGCGGATAGGCGAGGCTGAGAGCGGCGCGCGCCACCGAGTCGCCCTCCCAGTACGCGGTGTGGGCGAGCGCCAGCGACCAGGACAGCGTGAGCAGGGAACCGCCGATCAGCCAGGAGTCCAGGCCCAGGCAGACCCAGCCGGCGCGGGTGACGGGCCGTTTGGCCAGCACCAGCAGGCCGATGATGGCGGGCGGCGCGAAGAGCAGGAAGCAGTAGTCGGCGACGGAGGGGCTGGGCACGGGCTGCTGCAGCACCACCTCGTACCACCCCCACACCGCGTTGCCGGCCGCCGCCATCAGGGACGAGAGGCCGAACAGCAGCCAGGCAGGGCCGAGTTGGGTGCCGCGATGGGCCCGGGCGTACCAGAAGCAGGAGGCCGCAGCGAGGATTCCGGCCGCGCTCAGCCCGAAGTCGCCCATGAAGAGAGCCACTTGGCCGGAGCCCCATCCGAAGGCGGCCCCGAGCGCGTATCCACCGCAGAGCACGATGAGGAGCAGCTGGGGCAGGACGCTCGGCCGCGCGCCGGCCGGTGCAGCCGTGCGCCGTTCCTGGCGCGGGACCGCGACTCGCGTAACTCCCCCCGGCCTGCCGTCTGCAGGGACGTCGCCGTGGCCGGCCAGCGGCGGGGCGCACGTCGGCATGCACGTACGGGCTGCGACGGCCGGGCCCTGCCCCGGGGCCGCGCCGCCGGCACTCACGGTGTCCTCCGGGCAGACGGAGGCTTTTCGTACCTCCGGCTCCCGCCGACGCCGTACTCGCACGACGGAAGGCCGACGCTCCGGTCCTCGAGCGGGACCGGGCGCCGACAACTCGTCTGTGGTGTCCGATGCTTTGTCCACCGGCAGTTCGTCCCTTGGCCGCGCATTCGCCCGTCGCCCCCCTCGTGTCCGGGTTCGCCCCCCTCTCGGACGATACACCAAACCGTCACAGAGGGACATACAT
>DATMEI010000166.1:0-2433 GCA_035556995.1 Streptomyces sp. | reverse complement strand
CCTTGACGCCGCCCCTGACGCCGTCCCCGTGCACCTCTACGGGCAGCACGCCGTCATCGGTCCCTTCCCTCACCGCGGCGACGGCGCCCGCGCCTGTCCGCGCTGTCTGGCTCGCCGCTGGCAGGCGGTGCGTTCGGTCTCCCTGCGTGACGCGCTGGAGATCGGCGGGGAGACCCGCACGGCGGGGGAGTGGCCCTACTGCACACCCTTCGCCATGGACGCGGTGGCCGCGCTCGTCACGGCCGTACGCGAACGTGCCGTCAGCGGCGGCGCGACCACCGGTGAGAGGGGCGGAGGCCCGTTCGCCGAAGTGCACCTGCTCGATCTGCGCGCTCTGACCGTCCGCCACTACCCCCTCGTCCCGGACCCGCAGTGCCCGCGGTGCGGGACGCCCGCGGCCGACACCGGGGAAGCGGCACGGATGGAGCTGCGGCCCGCACCTGAGCACAAACCGGGCTCCTCCAGGGTGCGTTCGCTGGAGACCTACGACATCGACGTGGCCGCGTTCGCCAACCCGGTGTGCGGCGCGCTCGGACCGTCCGTCGTGCACGACGTCTCCTCGACCTCCACCTCGGCGGCCATCGGCTGCTTCTCGATGCGCTCGGGCGAGTATCTGCGGGAGACGTTCTGGGGCGGCCATGCCGGCTCCTTCGGCGCCAGTGTCCGTATCGGAGTGCTGGAGGGCCTGGAGCGCTACGCGGGGATGCGGGCACGGGGGAAATTCACCCAAGTGACCGGCACACTCCGGGAGTTCGGCGAGCTCGCCGTCGACCCCGGCCTTGTCGGGCTGTACTCCGCGGACTTCTACAGGGACAACCCGCGGGTCCCGCCCTTCACGCCCGACCGTGAGATCCCGTGGGTGTGGGGCTGTTCGCTGCGGGACGGCTGCCCGCGGCTGGTGCCCGAGGTGCTGACGTACTATCACGCGCCCGGTCTGGAGAACCGCTTCGTGCAGGAGAGCTCCAACGGCTGTGCCTCCGGCGGCTCTTTGGAGGAGGCGCTCTACTTCGGTCTGATGGAGGTCCTGGAGCGCGACGCGTTCCTGCTCGCCTGGTACGGGCAGCAGCCACTGCCCGAGATCGACCCCTCCAGCAGCGAACGCGCCACGACCCGGCACATGGTCGACCGGCTGGCGATGTACGGCTACCGGGCCCGCTTCTTCGACACCCGCATCTCCTTCCCCGTCCCCGTGATCACCGGGGTCGCCGAGCGGTTCGACGGAGGACCGGGCCGCATGTGCTTCGGTGCCGGCGCCGGGCTCGACCCGGAGGCCGCGCTCGACGGCGCGCTGTGCGAGATCGCCACCGACGCCGTCAATCTGCGCAGCCGCACCGAGCAGGACGAGGAACGACTGCGCGCCATGGCGGCGGACTTCGGCCAGGTCACCGCATTGCACGACCACCCGCTGCTGTACGGCGTCCCGGAGATGGGCCGGTTCGCGGACTTCATGCTGCGCGCGTCCGCCGGACCCGGTGGGCTGCGCCGCGTCGGCGACCTGCGCTGGGCGCGGGCCGCGGAGCCGTCCGGGGAGTCCTGGCCGGACGAGCCGTCCGGTGCCGCCGGCGACATCCGCGAGGACCTTCAGCGCTGCGTGGATGTCGTGACGGCGGCGGGCTTCGACGTGGTCGCCGTCGACCAGACCCTGCCCGAGCAGCGCACTCTCGGGCTGCACACCGTCAGCGTCCTCGTACCGGGCCTGCTTCCCATCGACTTCGGCTGGTCACGCCAACGCGCCCGCACCATGCCGAGGATGCGTACCGCACTGCGCGAAGCGGGCCTGCGCGGGAGCGACTTGAACCCCGGCGACCTCAACCCCGCCCCGCACCCGTTCCCTTGACCGTCCGATCAGCAGAAAGGAGTGCTTCCGTGGGTTACGCCCATGACTACGCGGACGCCATCAAGCACCGCGCCAGAGTCCCGATGGAACCGGCCGACTTCGTACCCGACTGGGCCGACCGGCCGAGGAAGGGCAAGTACTACCCGGGAGTGGAGTCCTTCCCGCTGCCCGTGACGGACTACCCTGCCGGGGCGAGTGCCGAAGCGGGCTGCCTGCACGGTGAACAGACCCTCGCGGAAGGCCACTTCACCCTTTCCGCACTGTCGGGAATGCTGCAGGACTCCTACGGTCTCGTGGGACGGCGCCTGGGCGTCCAGGCCAACACCGACCTCGCCGCGCTCCCTCACTACACGCAGACCAACTGGTCGCGTGGCACCGCCTCCGGCGGCGGCCTCTACCCGGTCAGCATCTACTGGGTCTGCGGGCCCAGCGGTCCGCTCACCCCTGGCGTGTACTACTACGCCAACCAACAGCACGCCATGCAGCGGCTGTTGACAGGCGATGTGACCGGCGAGGTGAGGGAGGCGGCCGGCTGCGGCCGAGCGGGCCCGGACACCGACCAGTTCCTCGTCCTGGGCGTCAAGTACTGGCAGAAC
>DATMEI010000165.1:0-9268 GCA_035556995.1 Streptomyces sp. | reverse complement strand
CGATCGCCTACGGTCCGGGTCGACAGGGACAGGTCCACGGATCCTCCAGCACCTTGCTATCGAGTCGTCCGCCCACTGAGATATCCCGGCCGAGGACAGGCCGGGACAGCAGGCGGATCGGCAGCCGCAGAAGCATTCAATCACTTACGGGCCTGCACGCACGACGCCTTGCGGTCATTGTGCGTCGTGCCGGTGACACCCTCGGTGCCCACGGCCGACCGACCGTTTCTGGTCGCGACGAGCGTACGCTCACCTGCTGTGCCCTTCCGCAAGGTATCCGACAGTGATCCCCGAACGGTGCTCGCCCAACTCACCGCCGGGGCGGGCCGGGCTGCGCGCATCACCCATACGGAGCACTTGCCCCCGCGGATCGGTCACCATGCGGACTGGCCCGAGCAGATCCGGCCTGAAGTGGTCGGCGCAGTACGGGAGTCGGGTATCGAACGGCTCTGGCAGCATCAGGCACGGGCAGCCGAACATGCTCTGCGCGGAGAGTCAGTGATCATTGCCACAGGCACTGCTTCCGGCAAGTCCCTCTCCTATCTCATACCGACCCTGCACACCCTCGTCGACGGTGCGGACACCCCGGCGGAGGGCGAGCGGGACGGCAGCGCCACACGGCGGGACAGGGCGCAGCAGCCGGGCGGCGCGAGGCAGCAGAGCGGCCGCGCGAGCACCGCCCTGTATCTGGCGCCGACCAAAGCGCTGGCCGCCGACCAGCGCCGCGCCATCACCGAACTGGCCGCCCCGCTGGGCACGTCGGTACGGCCCGCTGTCTTCGACGGGGACACACCTGTCGAAGAGCGGGAGTGGGTACGTGTCTTCGCCAACTACGTGCTCACCAACCCGGACATGCTGCACCGCGGGATGCTCCCGGCGCACGCCCGCTGGGCCTCCTTTTTCCGTGCCCTGCGCTACGTCGTCATCGACGAGTGCCATACCTACCGCGGGGTGTTCGGCTCCCACGTCGCCCAGGTGATACGGAGACTGCGAAGGGTGTGCGCACGGTACGGCTCCGACCCGGTCTTCCTCCTCGCCTCCGCCACCGCAGCCGACCCGGGCGAGGCAGCCACGCGCCTCACCGGTGTGCCCGTGACCGAAGTCACCGAAGACACCTCCCCGCGCGGCGAGTTGGTCTTCGCGCTCTGGGAGCCGCCGCTGACGGAGCTGGAGGGTGAACGCGGTGCCCCGGTCCGGCGTACCGCCACCGCCGAGTCCGCGGAGCTCCTCACGGACTTGGCGGTCCAGGGCGTTCGCACGGTCGCCTTCGTACGCTCGCGGCGCGGCGCCGAGCTCATATCCCTCATCGCGCAGGACCGTCTCGCCGCCGTCGACCGGGGACTGTCCTCCCGGATCGCTGCGTACAGGGGCGGCTACCTGCCCGAGGAACGTCGCGCTCTCGAACACAGCTTGCACACCGGCGACTTGCTCGGCCTCGCCGCCACCAACGCTCTCGAACTGGGTGTCGACGTCTCAGGCCTCGACGCCGTCCTCATCACCGGGTATCCGGGCACCCGGGCCTCGGTGTGGCAGCAGGCCGGGCGGGCGGGCCGTACGGGAGAGGGCGCCCTCGCCATTCTGGTCGCCCGCGACGACCCTCTCGACACCTATCTCGTGCATCACCCCGAATCGCTCTTCCGGGCGCCCGTCGAATCGACCGTGCTCGATCCGGACAACCCGTATGTCCTCGCGCCTCATCTGTGCGCCGCCGCGGCCGAGATCCCTCTCACCGAGGCTGATGGCGCACTCTTCGGAGCCGGCTACCCGGACCTCCTGCGTCAGCTCGAAGAGCGCAAGCTGCTGCGCCGCCGTGGAGGCTCCTGGTACTGGACGCGTAAGGAGCGGGCCGCCGACCTTGCCGACATCCGCGGCTCCGGCGGCACTCCCGTCCAGATCGTCGAGGCCGAGACCGGCCGCCTCCTGGGTACGGTCGACGCCGCAGCTGCGCACACCACCGTCCACGACGGGGCCGTGCACCTGCATCAGGGACGTACCTATGTGGTCAGGCAGCTGGATCTCGAGGACTCGGCCGCCCTCGTGGAAGAGGCCAACCCGCCCTGGACCACGATGGCCAGGGACACCACAGCCGTATCCGTACTGGAGACGGAGGCGGAGGCGCCCTGGGGCGACGCACGTTTGTGCTACGGCACGGTGGAGGTGACGAATCAGGTCGTCTCCTATCTGCGTCGCCGCCTCATCACGGGTGAGGTCATGGGTGAGACGAAGCTCGATCTCCCTCCTCGTACGCTCCGCACACGGGCCGTCTGGTGGACGGTCACGGAGGACCAGCTCGATTCGGCGAGGGTCGGCCCCGAGATCCTTCCCGGGGCTCTGCACGCCGCCGAGCACGCCGCCATCGGTCTGCTTCCCCTCTTCGCAACCTGCGACCGCTGGGACATCGGCGGAGTCTCCATCCCCCTGCACCCCGACACCCTGCTGCCCACCGTCTTCGTCTACGACGGGCAGCCCGGCGGTGCTGGATTCGCCGAACGCGCCTTCCACACCGCCCGCGACTGGCTGACCGCCACACGCGATGCCATCGCCGCCTGCGAGTGCGAAGCCGGATGCCCCTCGTGCATCCAGTCGCCCAAGTGCGGCAACGCCAACGACCCTCTGCACAAGCGGGGCGCTGTCCGCCTCCTGACCGAACTGCTGAAGCCGGCCCCCGCCCCTGCCCCTGCCTCGTAGGTGCGCTTCCCCGAGCGGGGACCGGCCCGTCCGGTGACGCGAGCCGTCGGCACCGTACGCCGGCCCATCGGTGCGGGTCTCTGCGTCCGGCGGCCCGGCTCGTGCCCGGACCGTGGGCGCGTAGGGGCCGAGCCGCACCTGGGCGGAGACGTCGGCGACCTCTCCGCTGACGTCGCATCGGACAAGCCGGGCGCCCTGAGCCGATGCCACCCGCCGGGCCGTGGCACAGGCCCTGCCAGCTCCTTCGAGGGCATGGTCGGCGGCTGCCAGCGCCGACAAGTCAGCGGCCCCTCCGGCACGGTGGCGCGTGGAGACGGCTTGTCCAAGACCCAGCAGCACCGCGGCCACCCCGCACAGCACCACACCGCAAAGGGCCGCCCATACCGTGGCGGAGCCCCTGTCATCGCCCAGCACCGGCAGCCACCCCCACTCCCTCTTCGGCCATGGCGACCGCCTCGGCGCTCAGCCCCACGGTCAGGGGTCCGGGCCCGGTGGAGCGTGCCCGTACGCGGACGCGCACCATCTCTCCTTCACGGACCGTCTCCACTGCTGCCCCGCGCGGTGCCACGGACCGCACGGCGGATCGCACTGCCCCCTCCTTCTCGCCCCGCGCCGCCGCCCGAGCGCCGGCCCGTGCACCGTCCACGCACTGGATGTGCTCTGCGGCAGCCATGACACCCCACAGGAGCATTCCGAACAGCAGCACCAACGCTGGGACGACCACCGCGGTTTCGGCCGTGACGTAGCCGTCGTCAGAGCTCGCCACTGAGCGCCCTCTCGATCAGCTGCTGCATCTCCGCACTGACCGAGCCGCTGGTGACCACCTTGTAGAGCACGGCCGCGAAGCCGCATGCAGCGATGGTTCCCACCGCATACTCCGCTGTGCTCATCCCCGCATCACCCGTCAACCGGGCCCTTACGGCGAGCATTCGGCGACGTCCGGCACCCGCCAACCGGTCCGGCGAGGCGCGCAGCGCGCGGCAGAACTTTCCGAACATGGTTCATTCCCCCTTGATGTCGTTACTGACTGCTCTGCTGCTCACCTCTCCGGGGAGAGGCGGGATGCGCCGAGGGCCCCAGGGCACGGGCAGCCGGGCACTCACAGCAGTGACCGGGCCAGGCCCATCACCACTGGGGCCACACCGACTGCGAGGAAAGCCGGCAGGAAGCACAGCCCCAGCGGCCCCGTCACGAGAACCGCGGCCCGGCGGGCGCGGGCGGAAGCCGCACGTGCCTTCGCTGCACGGAGTTCGGCGGCGAGTCGCGTCACCGGCTCCACCGCCGGAACTCCCGCCGTCCCGGCACGTTCCATGGAGCGGACGAACCCTTCGCTGCCGGGCAACGCCCCGAACCGCCCCCATACCGCCGCAGGTTCCGCCCCGAGCTGCAACTCGGTCGATGCCCGTATCAGGCGGATCCCCAACGGTCCGCCGACCGAGCGGCCGACCGCGTCGGCGGCCTGCGCCGGACCTGAGCCGGCTGCGAGACAAGCCGCCAGCAACTCGGCCGTGAGCGGCAGCTGTTCGGCAGCGGCGCGGGCCCCGAGCGCCTCTTCCCTGCTCTCGGTACGCTCATCCCGCTCGCCCATCCACCGCCATACGCAGTACGCCCCGACGCTGCCGGCCAGCCATCCCGGCACCCCGCCCATGACGGTCACTGCGAATGCGCACGCGCCCAGCGCTGCCGCTCCTGCCCGCAGCCTCCTGCGCACAGTCCGCTGCGTCCACCACATCCTGTGTTCCTTGCAGGGCCCCTTCGAGGACCGTGACTCACGGCTTCGGGGCTGTTGTTGCTCATCGGCGTCCTCGGATGTCCCCAGCAGCCTCTCCGTCCGGTGCCGTACGCGCCGGACACGCCACGAGTCCCGTGCCCAGCCGACGAGACACCCGGCTCCCACCAGCAGCGACATCCACACCAAGGCTTCAGTGGCGACGCCCGTGGTTCCCTCGCTCACGTGGTGCCGCCTTCCTGGACCCCGCCGGCCCTGCCCGCACGTCCAGCCCGAACGGCCCGTCCCGCCCCCTCAGCTGTCCGCACAAGGCGGGCAACCCAGGCGAGGCCCGCCCACTCCAGCAGCCCTCCGACGGCCAGACAGATCAGACCTGCCGGGCTGTGCAGGAGGACACGCATCGGATCCGCACCCATCGCGCCGCCGAGCAGCAGCCCGAACACCGGAAGCAGCGCCAGAACTACGGCTGTGGAGCGCGGCCCCGCCAACAGCGCCCGCAGTTCCTCACGTTGATCCCGCTCGGCACGCAATGCCCCGGAGACTCTGTCGAGCCCCTCCGCAAGGCCCGCGCCGCCCTCCACGGCCACCTGCCAACAGGCGGCCACCCCACTCAGCCCTTCCGCACCGGGACTTCGCGCCGCCGCCCGCATCGCACCCGGTACGTCCCCTCCGAAACGTGCCGCTGCCAGCACCGCAGCACCGCCCTCCCCCAACTCCCGGACGGCGATGGCCCCTACTGCCAACAACGCCCGGCCAGGCTGCTGCCCCGCGCGCAGCTCACCCGAGACCGCTGCGCACAGCTCCACGACGGCCGATGCGCGGCGTTCTGACGCTCTCGTGTGCTCGCGCTGGAGCAGCCGGCGCCGGGCCAAGGGCACCGCGGCTGCCCCCGCGAGAAGCGGAAGCCATGACTCTGCGATTGAGCCCAACACCGCCCCTGCCAGCAGACACCACCAGGCCTGCCGCCCCGGACCGCCCAGACGCTCCCGTAAGACTCCTAGCAACTCGACGTATTTCGCAGGCAGTTGAGGACGGGGGTCGGAGGCCCGGCCTGCTCCGGCGACAATCAGCCGCGCCCGCCTTGTCCCGTCGTTCCGCCCGGCCATCAGCCAGGCGGCTGCTCCCGCACACACCATCGCCGCGTACATCGGTGCCGCCTCCACGCCCGGCACCCCTTGCCCGCCGACCCCCGTCACCGCACTCCCCCCTCGTATGCGAAGCCGCCCCCCGGCCGAGCGGTCAAGCCGGAGCCGCCGGACCGGTGCTGCTCGCCGCCCCCGCCATCCAGACGTCGCCGTCCTCGCCCGCACAGCTTCCCCAACTGCCCTGCACCGCGCTCCTCCACAAACCCGCGGTCGCCCCACACCACGGCGGGAACCGTCGTGACCAGGCCCTCCCGGTCCCGTGCCAGCACATGGATCTCAGCGATGCGCCGCTGCCCGTACCGGTCCCGTACGAGGTGCACGAGGACATCCAGTGCGGCGGCCAACTGGCTGTGCAGGGCCGCCCGGTCCAGCCCCGCCGTCGTCCCCAGCGCTTCCAGCCGCGCCGGGACGTCAGCCGCAGCATTGGCGTGAAGGGTGCCGCAGCCGCCTTCGTGACCCGTGTTCAACGCGGCCAGCAGCTCCGTGACTTCGGACCCCCGGACCTCACCCACCACCAGCCTGTCCGGCCGCATCCGCAGCGCCTGCCGCACGAGGTCGTCCAACCCCACCCGCCCGGCGCCTTCCTGATTTGCGGGCCGCGCCTCCAGGCGTACGACATGTGGATGGTCGGGCCGCAGCTCGGCCGAGTCCTCGGCGAGCACGATCCGCTCCTCCGGACCCACCAGGCCGAGCAACGAACTCAACAGCGTGGTCTTGCCGGACCCCGTCCCTCCGCTGACCAAAAAGGAGAGCCTGGCGTCCAGCACGGCCCGCAACAGCCGCTCCCCACCCGGGGGCACCGTGCCCGCGCTCACCAGCTCATCCAGACGGAAGGCCCGGTGGCGCACCACTCGCAACGACAGGCAGGTGGAGCCGACAGCCACCGGCGGCAGCACAGCGTGCAGCCTCGTACCGTCCGGCAGACGTGCGTCCACCCATGGCCTGGCGTCATCCAGCCGCCGCCCGGCCGAAGTTGCCAGACGCTGTGCCAGGCGCCGTACGGACGTCTCATCCCGGAAGCGCACATCCGTGCGTTCCAGGCCACGGCCGCGGTCGACCCATACTTCGTCCGGCCGGGTGACCAGCACGTCGGTGACCTCGGGCTCGGCAAGCAACGGCTCCAGCGGCCCCGTACCCACCATCTCCGAGCGCAGTGCCTCCACCACGCCCAGCACGGCGCTGTCCCCCAGCAGCCGTCCCTGCGCTCTCAGAGCCGCCGCCACCCTGGCCGGTGTCGGTTCGGCTCCCGCCTCCGCGAGCCTTCTGCGAACCGCATCGAGAAGTGACTCCTCGGCAGGGACCCCTGGGGTGCGTTCCGCGACGCGGCTCGTGCCGCTCAGCCGAGCACCCATGCCGCTCCGCCCGTTCAGCCCGTTCAGCCCTTTCCGACCACTCGGCCCGCTCGATCCGTCCCACGCGCTCATACGGAAACACCCCCGCCGCTCACTCCACCGCTCAGTGCCTGCGCCCAGAAGTCCCTGCAGAAGCGGGCCAGCACCCCGCTCGTCCGCGCCCCCGGCGGCACCCCACGCTCCGCGGCCTCCAACAACCCCGGTTCCCAGGGGAGTTCACCGGCGAGCGGGAGCCGCAACAGCCGCGAGACCTCTTCCTCGTCCAGCCCCGGTCCATAGCCGCGCGCTCCTCCGGGCCCGCCCGGGGTGCGCACCACCGCCCTCAGGTCGCGCAGCACCATCTGCGTACGGGAGGCGACCCGGTGGGCGGCGGCCACCGCCCGGAGCTCCGCGGGGACCAGCAACAGCCCGAGATCCGTCTGCGCGAGGGCTTCGGCCACCGTCTCGTCCACCAGCCGGGGCAGGTCGACGACCACCACGCCACCGCGCCGCCGCGCGGCGGAGAGCACGGACTTCATCGCGTCCGCCGGGATCAGCACGGAGTCCCCCCGGTCCCAGCTGAGCACGCTCAAGTCGTGCAGTGTCGGCAGTGATTCCGCGAGCGCACCGCCGCCGACCCGCCCCCGCGACTCCGCGAACGCCGGCCATCGCAGTCCCTCCGTCCGTTCTCCGCCGAGCAGCACGTCGAGGCCGCCTCCGAGCGCGTCGCCGTCGATGAGCATCGTGCGCTGCCCGTTCCGTGCCGCCGTGACGGCCAGGGCACAGGCAAGGGTCGACGCGCCCGCACCTCCACGGCCTCCCAGTACGCCCACGGTCAGGGCGGGTCGGCCGACGCACTCCGCCGCATCCGCGATGCGTCCTGCCAGCCAGCTCTCCGCGTCCGGCAGCATGACGACGCCTTCAGCCCCGATCCGCGCACCGCGCTCCCAGACGCCCGAGTCGTCCAGGTCCTTGCCGACGAGCAGCACCCCCGCCCTGCGCACAGCTCCGAGCGGTCCGCCGCCGGATGCGCCCCCGAGTCCGGATGCGCCCGCGCAGTCGTCGCCCACGAGCACCAGGGGTGCTTCCTCCCAGGCTGTCGCGCCGCTCCAGCCCGCCCATGCCACCCGGCTCGGGGGCGCTCCGTGCACAACTTCCGCTTCTGCCCCGGCAGCTGCACACAGGCGCAGCAGGTCATCGAGGAGTTCTTCGTCCTCGGTGACAATCAGAATGGTTTCGGCCACGTTCCAGACCCCCTTCACGCTTCACAGCCTCACTCCCGCAAACACCTGCGAGGGCTGTCGGGAATCACTGTGCGGGGAACGGGAAATGCCTGGTGATCATGGTCTAAAACTGTGGACATGCATCGAGTTGTGAATAACTCCGTCACCCATCCAAGTGACTTCCGGAGAGCAGCAAACCGATTACACTCAGTTACGGTTTTGATGAACCCCTGAAGCGGCGGCTGACGATCGCCGAAGGAGGTGGGAACGGCCGGTGAACGGCCAAAAGGGCCCCGGACATGCGACGACCCCCGCCGGGGGGGAGAGCGGGGGTCGTCCCCAGGGCCGACTCGGGGGGGGAGGAGTCGGGCCGGGTTAGCACGGTCGCGAACGATCCGTGACTTCCATGGTGTACCCGAGAGCCTTCTCAGGCAAACCCACGCGCCCCAGCTTACGCCGAATGGTTGGCGCCTATGCTCGCCTTCGTGGAAAACCTAGCGATGCGCCGCACAGCCGCGTTCTTCGATCTGGACAAGACGGTCATTGCGAAGTCGAGCACGCTCACCTTCGGCAGATCCTTCTACCAGGGTGGCCTGATCAATCGCCGTGCCGTACTCCGTACTGCCTACGCCCAGTTCGTATATCTCCTCGGCGGAGCCGACCACGACCAGATGGAGCGGATGCGTGAGTATCTCTCTGCCCTGTGCCGCGGCTGGAACGTCGACCAGGTGAAGGAGATCGTCGCGGAGACCATTCACGACCTCATCGACCCGATCATCTACGACGAGGCCGCATCCCTCATCGAGGAACACCACCTCGCCGGGCGGGACGTCGTCATCGTTTCGACCTCGGGTGCGGAAGTGGTCGAACCGATCGGGGAGTTGATCGGCGCGGACCGCGTCGTGGCGACCCGCATGGTTGTCGAGGAGGGCTGCTACTCGGGCGAAATCGACTACTACGCCTACGGACCGGCCAAGGCGGAGGCGATCGCCTGGCTGGCCGAGACCGAGGGGTACGACCTGAGCCGCTGTTACGCATACAGCGACTCCGTCACCGATATCCCCATGCTGGAAGCGGTGGGCCATCCCTATGCGGTCAACCCCGACCGGGCGCTGCGCAAGGAGGCCGTCAGCCGTGAGTGGCCCGTGCTCT
>DATMEI010000164.1:0-2840 GCA_035556995.1 Streptomyces sp. | reverse complement strand
GATGAGGGACTGCTCGCCCGCCAGGAAGGGTGTGGTGCCCTCCGGGGCTTCCGGCGCTTCGCGGCGGACCTGCACGAACCGGGCGACGTGGCGGGAGGAGTCGATGACACGGGCGGTCAGGTCGGCGACGGCCTCAGGGTCAGTGGCAGCCGTCTCGACGGCGATCAGAGCGGCCAGGGCCGGGGCGGCAACCGGAGTGCCGGTGCTCATCCGGGCAGGGCCGAAGCGGTGCCAGCCGACTGCGGACCAGTGCAGCACGGACGCCTCGACGACGGTGCCCGAGGCGGGCAGGTCCAGCCGCAGAACGCCGTCTTCAGGCTGCGGCACGCCGGTTTCGCGCACCCAGCAGCGCAACAGATTCTCCGTGGTGGCGGCGTCTGCAGCCGGCGCCGGGTCGGTATGGCGCAGCGGCTCCGGTACATGCTGGTGCTCCAGCGGCGAACGCATGGGGTTCTCTTCCTCTTGGGGACCAAAGAAAAAAATCAGGCAGGCCTCATCGGGCTGCCAGCCCGTCGTGCAGCGTCGCGTCCCGCGAAGCCGGACGGCCGGTCTCTCCCAGGCCGAAGCTGGTGAACGCGGTGCGCCGTGGCAGCGGATACACGTCCCGGCCTGTGAGGGCGTTGAGGATGACGGCGGACCGCCACGCGGCAAGTCCCAGATCGGGGGCGCCGACACCATGGGTGTGCCGCTCCGCGTTCTGCACGAAGACCGACCCGCCGATCGCCTCGTCGAGCACCAGCCGGTGCGCCTCGTCCACCTGCGGGCGGTCGGCGCCGTCGCGGGCCAGATGAGGAGTCAGCGGCCGGAGCAGTTCGTCGACGGACCGCTCCGCGTAACCGGTGGCGCAGACGACGGCATCGGTGACCAGGGACGCATCGGTGTCCTGCTGAGCGTGCTCGACACTCAGCTCGATCCGCCCGCCGGAGCGTTCGGCCGACCGTACGGCGACGCCCGGGGTGAGGACCGCCTCCGGCCAACCGCCTTCCCCTGTACGCCGGTAGAGCTCGTCGTGGATCTCCCCGAGCGTGTCGGCGCTGACGCCCTTGTGGAGCTGCCACTGCTGGGGCAGCAGCCGGTCCCGTACGGGCTCGGACAGCCCGTGGAAGTAACGGGTGTAGTCGGGCGTGAACTGCTCCAGGCCCAGCTTGCTGTACTCCATGGGCGCGAAGGCAGACGTACGGGCGAGCCAGGTCAGCCCTTCCCGGCCCGCGGGCCGGCGGCGCAGCAGGTCGAGGAAGACCTCGGCGCCGGACTGGCCGGAACCGACCACCGTGATGTGACGGGCGGTCAGCAGCCGGTCCCGGTGGTCCAGATAGTCGGCGGAGTGCAGAGCCGGGGCTGCGGGGTCCTCCACGAGCGGGCGCAGCGGCTCGGGGACGCTGGGAGCCGTCCCGACGCCGAGGACCAGATGACGTGCGAAAACCCGGCCGACCGCTTCGGCACCGCCGGCTGTGCCGGGTCGCGTACGGCCCTGTGCCGGGGGCGCCGCGGCTTCAGCCGGGTCCGCGGAGCTCAACTGAGTGAAGGTCACCTCGAACGCCTCGCGTCGTGCGTCCCAGCGGACGGTGTCCACCTGATGGCCGAAGCGGCACGACGGCAGCTGTCCGCTGACCCAGCGGCAGTACGCGTCGTAGTCGGCCCGGTCGATGTGGAGGCGCTCGGAGAAGTAGAAGGGGAACAGCAGCTCGCGGTTCTTGATGTAGTTCAGGAAGGACCAGGGGCTGGTCGGCTCCACCAGGCTCACCAGGTCGGCGAGGAAGGGCACTTGGAGGGTGGCGCCCTCGATGAGCAGGCCGGGGTGCCAGCGGAACGCGGTGCGCTGTTCGAGGAAGGCGGCGCTCAGCCCGGGGATGCCGTCGGCAAGCGCGGCGAGCGAGAGGTTGAACGGTCCGATGCCCACACCGAGCAGGTCCAGGGTCTCCTCGGCGGCGGTACCGGAGGCGGCCTCAGGGGCGGGCGTCATCGAGTCTCTCCTTGGTGACGGGAAGCCAGGGCAACGCTGTCGGCGCTGTCGGCGGCGAGTTTGAGCAGGCCGTCGAGGTCGGCAGCCTGGGTCTGCGGATGGAGCAGAGTGGCCTTGAGCCACAGGCGGGAGCGGCCGTCGGCGTCCTCGGCCACCGCCCGGCCCAGTACGGCGCGCCCGTCGCCGAGCAGCTGCCGCCGCACGGCGGCGACGAGTTCGTCCCCTGCTTCACCTGTCAGCGCGTCGGCGGCGACGGGCCGGAAGAGGACGGTGCTGATGCCGACCTCGCCGGGGCGGCGGCGCAGCGCCGGGTGTGCGTCGACGGCCGCCGCGAACCGGTCGGCGGTGTTCACGCAGTGCTCGACGAGCCGGCCGAGCCCTTCCCTGCCGAGCGCCCGCAGAGTCACGGCGATCTTCAGCGCGTCGGGGCGGCGTGACGTACGGATGGAGCGTCCGAGCAGATCGGGCAGCCCGGCTTCCGTGTCGTCGTCGGCGTTGAGGTAGTCGGCGCGGAAGGAGAGCTGATCCAGCGCCCGGGTGTCCGCGACGGCGAGCACGCCGGCGGCGACCGGCTGCCAGCCGAGCTTGTGCAGGTCGAACGTGACGGAGACGGCTGACTGCAGACCTTCCAGGCGCGGCGCCAGTTGCTCACTGAACAGCAGCGGCCCGCCGTAGGCGGCGTCCACGTGGAGCTCGGCGCCGTAGCCGGCGGCGACTTGGGCGATCTCGGGCAGTGGGTCGATCAGCCCCGCGTCGGTGGTGCCCGCGGTGGCCACAACGAGTACGGGCCCTGAGCCGGCGCGTTCGGCCAGTACACGGTCAAGCGCAGCGGGGACCATCAGCCCCGCACGGCACTCGACGGTGAGGGGTGCCGGCA
>DATMEI010000163.1:0-3205 GCA_035556995.1 Streptomyces sp. | reverse complement strand
ACGTCCAGCGCCTCGGCGTAAGCCCCGTGGGGATTACCGGCGTTGACCGCCCCCACCGGCGCCATGTACATCGTGGCCCCGCAGTTGACGATGTTCCCCACTCCTGCCTCGCGCGGGTCGACGTGCCCGTAGTGCAGCCGCGCGACGATCCACTTCTCGGCGAGGAAGATGCGCTGCAACGGCAGGGCCTCCGCCTCCAGTTCGGGGATCCAGCGTGGGTTCGAGATGAGGTCGGGCACCAGATGTCCGGCGATGTCGTACGCGTCGAGGTGGTCGCGTGCCTTCTCGTAGACCCGCACGAGGGCGTGCGTCATGAGGGTGTCGTCGGTGACGTGCCCGTCGCCCTTGTGGTACGGGGCGATGGGACGGGCGTTGCGCCAGTCCTCGTGGAAGGGGCCGACGATGCCCTGCACCCGGCCGCCGTGCCTCTCCACGATCTGCTCCGGCGTCCAGCCTTCCACCGGACCGCCGAGCGCATCGCCGACCGCGGCCCCCACCAGGCAGCCGGTGATGCGGTCCTCAAGTGTGGGCGTGGGCGTCATGCGTGACTCATTCCTTCAACGGACGTGCCCTCAGGCGTGGTCAGTTCGGTACGGGCAAGCGCTTCGGCGAGGTCGACGAGGTCGGTGTCGGCGAGGCGGGGGAGTGCGCAGCCGGAGAGCGTCCGGCAGGCCGAACGCCAACTGCCGGGAATGCCGATGCCGCCGCCGATCGCCCCGGTCAGCGCACCCGCGAGAGCGGGCGCCGAGTCGGCGACCCTGGAGAGGCAGGCAGCCGCGGGCACTGCCTCCGCGATCGCACCGCCGCCCGCGACGGCGACGGCGAGGGCGACCGGGACGGTCTCGGCTGCCGCGATGCCGTAGCTGTAGATGTGGTCGACGATTTCGTGTTCCAGCACCGGCACCAGCGCGAAGGCGTTGCCCGGCGCTCCGGGGTTCTCCGCGACCGCGTTGCGCGCGAGTCGCACGGCGTGCCGGGCGTTGCGGCGGATCTCCGTACCCGAGGGGAGCTGCGAGAGAGCCGCCGCCACGCAGGCGTCGACGTCCGCGCCGCCCAGCGCCTCGGCCACGGCGGCAGCCATGGCGCGGGCGCCGTGCACTCCGTCGCCGTCCTGGGTGTAGCGGGCGTCGCACTCGGCAAGTTCCGCTGCCGCGGCGGGATTTCCCGGGTGGACGGTCGCCAGCACCGCAGCCCGTACGCATGCCGCGTCGTCGAAGAAGTGCGGGTTGTCGTGGCCGGTCGCCGGGGGGCGCAGGCCGGTTGCGAGGTTCCCCAGCCCCGCGCGCACGGAGATACGGGCACGCAGCGGCAGCACCGCAGACTCCACCTCGGGTGCACGTACGGCCGCGGCGGCGACCTCGCTCGCCAGCTCGTTCCAGGCGAGGTCGATGGCGGCACGCATACGGCGGTCCCGGCCGAGGTCGCTGAGCAGAGCTCCCGCGGCGGTGAGCACCGACTCGGCGGTGAAGGCGGCCCATTCGGCGTCGTCGGAGGGGCCCAGCCGCAGCGGTTCGGGTGGCTGATTCAGCGCGATGGGCACCGGAAGTGTGGTGGTGGCGTTGTGTTCGGCGAAGGTGTCGAGTTCACGTGTCAGCCGCCGCGTCCACTCCGGCATACGTGAAGCGCGGTGCCGGGCGGCGGGCCAGCCGGCGGCGTCTCCGGCGGCGATGCCGAGGAGCAGCCCTTCGATGCGGCGCGGGTCGCAGCCGTCCTTCTCGTCGGGCGGCGGGCGGTCCTCGGGATGTGTTCTGCGCGCTGCGACGACGGAGGACGCCCCGTTCGGCGGCGCACTGGGAGACTGCCGTGTTCTTCCGTCGGCCGTCTCCCCGCCGGTCGTCCCGCCTGCGGTCGTCTCACCTTCCGCCACCTCAACACCCGAGCTTTCGCCGTCCGTTGTCGCTCCGGTCCCCGTCGGGCTCATGAGGCCGTCCGTCCGTCGTCGTCGGAAGGTGTGAGCAACTCGGCGATGTCCACGACGTGGTAGCCCCTCATCGAGGGCAGACAGCTGCCCCGTACGGGCCCGATGGCCGCTGCCCACTCCTCCGGCACCGCGCCGGCACCGCCGAGTGCCCCGGCGAGAGCGCCGGCCACGGCGGCCGTGGTGTCGGCGTCGCGGCCCATGTTGACCGCCGTCAGGACGGAGTCCCTGAAGTCGCCCCGGGCGACGGCGAATGCGCCGAACGCGAGCCCGACCGCCTCCGGCGCGAGGTCCATCCACGGGTAGCCCCCGATGACCACCGCGGAACGCACGGCACGCTCCCGCGTGAGCCGCGAGGCGTCGGGGTCGAGCCGGGCACGCTGAGCTGTGCTCACGGCACGCCGCAGTGAGCGCGCGGTCCAGGAGTCCTCGGGCACCACGGAGAGCGCGGCGGCGATCACCGCGTCCGTACTGCGTCCGACCATCGCCGCCGCGACACCGGCCGCGACGGCCTGTCCGCCGTAGATGCCCTCGCCTTCGTGGCTGACGGTGCCGTCGAGCGCGACGAGGCGTGCGGCCTCGGCGGGCCGTCCCGCGGCGAAGATCCCGAACGGTGCGGCACGCATGGCCAGTCCGTCACTCCAGGCGTGCCGGTGCTGGGCGGAGATCGGTGCGGCGAGGCCACGGCGCAGATTCTCCAGCGTGCCGCGTTCGCTGAACCCCGCGCCGCGGAAGGGGCCTTCGTCGAGGTTGGCGATCCATCTGTGCCATGCCGCTTCGACGTGCGCGAGGGTGAGGTCCGAGCCGTGCTCGGCGAGCATCAGCCCGGAGAAGATCGCGTATTCGGTGTCGTCGGTGCCCGCCGGCTCGTCCTCCACGAACCCTTCGATACGTCCCCACCGCTGCCTGATCTGGGAGGGCTTCATGTTCTCGGCGGGTGCGCCCAGCGCGTCGCCGACGGCGAGCCCGAGCATCCCGCCGCGTGCCCGCTCGCGCAGTGCGCCCCCCGCGGGACCCGCGGGCGGGGCCGCGCGGGGGACGGTGCGAAGCCGGGGGCGACCGGACGAGGGAGGGGGAGGGTCGGAGGGGGAGGAGGCGGACAGTGCGCTCATGGTGCGTGCCGTTCTGTGCTGTCGTGCGGGTCACTCAGCGCTGGTAGCGGGCGAGAATCCGGTTGCCGTCGTCGACGAGCTTGTCGCGCAGCGTGCTCAGGCTGATGCTGCCGCCGTAGTACTCCTGCAGGGCGGGGGTGGCGACCTTGTCCTTCCATTCGGGGTAGCCGCGCAC